>NZ_JALY01000211.1:0-19572 GCF_002924615.1 Petrotoga halophila DSM 16923
GCTTCTCGCCCATGAACTTTTCTCCCATCATTATCATTCTTGCAACCCAAAAAAAGATTATATCAAATCCAGTGACTAACAAATCGGTTGGATAAAATTTTTTAAGATCTTCCGTTTTTTCGGGCCATCCTAGGGTAGAAAAAGGCCAAAGAGCAGAAGAAAACCACGTATCTAGTACATCCTCATCTTGTTTTAGATCCCGAGAGCCACATTTTTCACACTTTTTAATGTCTTCGACGGATACATTCACATGCCCACAGTTTTGGCAATACCAAGCGGGGATTCTATGTCCCCACCAAAGCTGCCTTGATATACACCAATCCCTTATTTCATACATCCAGTTAAGATACACTTTTTCCCATCTTTCGGGGTAAAATTTTATTTCATCATTTTCCACTACTTGTATTGCTTTTTCTGCTAAGGGTTTCATTTTCACAAACCATTGATCCAAAAGAAGAGGTTCTATAACGGTGCCACATCTGTAACAATGACCGACTGAATGAGTATAATCTTCCTCTTTTTCTAATAATCCCTCTTTTTTCAAGTCTTCGACTATTCTTTCCCTAGCTATATACCTATCTAATCCAGCGTACTTGCCGCCATTTTCGTTTATCTTTGCATTTTCGTCTATAATTTGTATTCTTTCCAAGTCATGCCTTAAACCAATTTGGTAATCATTTGGATCATGGGCAGGTGTAACCTTGACGACACCTGTACCAAAGTTTGGGTCTACGTAAGGATCCGCTATAATTTTCAGTTTCCTTCCGACAATTGGCAAAATAGCGATTTTTCCAACCAAATTTTTATACCTTTCATCTGAAGGATTAACAGCGAGAGCTGTATCTCCTAACATAGTTTCAGGTCTAGTGGTTGCTACAGTTACATAATTTTGAGTATTTTCAAGACGATATTTTATATACCAAAGTTTGCCTTTTTCTTCGCTGTGTTCAACCTCATCGTCTGCCAGGACGGTTCCACAGGAAGGACACCAATTTACTATATATTTTCCTTTGTATATTAAACCTTCATTGTACAAAGAAACGAAGACCTTTCTTACCGCTTGGTTGAGCCCTTCATCTAAAGTGAATCTTTCTCTACTCCAATCGACAGAGGCTGCCAATGCTTTTATCTGTTCACGTATGTGATTACGATATTTGTTTGCCCAATCCCAAGTAATTTTTAAAAATTCTTCTCTAGTATAATCTTCTCTTCTTTTACCTTCTTCTTTTAAAAGATATTTTTCAACAACATGTTGTGTTGCTATCCCCGCATGATCTTCTCCGGGTATCCAAACTGTTTCCTTCCCTTTCATTCTATTGTATCTCACAGAAATATCCTGAAGAACGATATTTAAAGCATGACCAATATGTATTTTGCCAGTTATATTTGGAGGCGGAATTACTATACTGAACTTATCGTTTCCTTGTCTTGGCTCAAAGGAATGGGATTCTTCCCAAATCTTATACCATCTATTTTCAAGTTCGTGTGGCATATATCTTTTTCCAATATCCATTAATGCGACCTCCTAAATTTTTGATGAATGGTGTCAATCTAATTTTACACTCTATGCTTTATTAAATCAAAGATTGAATTTATTCCTTATCTTCTTTATTGTCATTTGTAACTACTTGATTTTTCTCTTCGTTTTCTACATCAACGGAAGGAGGAAGTTCACTTTTTTTGATTTTCCTTCTGTTCCTTCTGAATAAAGCAAAAGGAAAATTGATTTCTCTTCTTTTAAACAAAGCTGCTTCGGGTGAGAATATTCCTTTATATCTAATGGGCTTTTCCATTGCCTCAACTTCAGTTAATAGAATAACAGATATGATCCTTAATATGAATCCTATAATAAAAATCAATTGAATCCCATGATAGGGGTCCCCCATAAAATGAATCTCTATATTTTTTAGATGATTTGCTAAGAGACCTCCACTCAACGACCCAAAAATTGCTGCGATCCCGGCAACGAAAGAGTTGGCTGCGATATAATTTTCGGATGGCTCTTTGGATATTTCTAAGAGTAGGTTAAAAATTGCTAAGTTTATCGCCGACCAAGCGAAGGCTGCAAAAATCGCATTTAATAATTCGATACTCCTATAATTCGTTGTATTCATTAAAAAGTACATCAACGGACTGAAAGTTGACAACAAAATCCCCAGACTTAGAACATTTTTACTACCAAACCTATCTGCTACTATACCATAAAACAAATATAAAAAAATAGAGATAACACTAGTTATTATTCCCATATTCCCAAGAAATTGATAATTTATATTCAAAATCGCCACTTCATAATAGGCAAAATAAGGCCTTGCAAATTCTATGGCAAAACTCCAAACAAACATAAAAAGGAGAAAATTTTTAAAGTTTCTATCTTTAAAGGGTGCAAAAATGTTTAGGTTAACGGAGTGATTTTTTTCGCTTTCTTCTGGAAACTCATGTTTCATCAGCAAAAGAGCTGAAAGAACAGAGAAAAATGCCATAAAACTTGTAACCAACAAGAGTCCTGTTTTAAAATTTGGAAATTCTAAAAACATAGAATAAAGATACATCATAATTATACCAGTTATGGAAGCGAAAATATTACGAAGTCCAAAATATTTACCTCTTTGTTCAAAGGGAACTACGCTTCTAATCAAAACTGTCCAAGTGTTGCCCGCGAATGTTCCGAAAAAAGAAAATAAAAGAATAATAATTAACATAATGTACTCAGATCTCACATCAAAAAAGATGAAAATGGGTAATAAAACAAATAAAGTTCTCGATATAAACGCATTTATTATTAAGCTTTTCTTCTTGGAACCAATGAATTGGTTTATTCGTGAAGAGAAAATCTGAAACATCTGTGCTATAATAGGAAAAGAGGTCATTATTGATATAAAAAGAGGAGATGCGTTAAAGTATAGAGCAAGAGTCGTAAAAATAAACCCTTGTGTACCGATAAAAAACGCGTTGTATGAACCTGCCTCTAAGATAGAGAGAAACCTTGTTTTTGCATATTTTGCCATATTTATTTTTCTCCTTGCTACTATATTTATTTTTTTGTTTTTGAAGTGTAGTCGTTTGAAAATATATTATAATTCACCAATGAAAAATAAAGTTTACTTTCTAATTTAATAAATGTTATTTTTGTCTTTGAATGAAATTCGCCTTGAATCGTTTTTAAATTTGAGAGGTGATAATATTGAATGAACACCATCCATATGTAATTTGGGCAAGAAAAGTGATAGAAGCATATGTAAAAGAAAAAAGAAAAATAGATTTTGATGAAACTCTTCCAAAGGATTTATTTAACAAAAAAAGAGGTTGTTTTGTGAGTCTTCACAAAAGCTCTGGAGAATTGAGAGGTTGTATTGGTACCATTATGCCCGTTTACGATAATTTAATCATGGAGATAAGAGAAAATGCGATCGCTGCTGCAACAAGTGATCCACGGTTCCCTCCTCTTTCGCCAAAGGAATTAGACGATCTAGTTATTTCTGTTGATGTTCTATCGGATTTAGAAAAAGTTAACGATATTAATGAGCTAGATCCTAAAATCTTTGGAATAGTTGTTAAAAGTGGTTACAAAAGAGGGGTTCTTCTGCCTGATCTAGAAGGAGTTAATACCGTGGAAGAACAATTGAGAATAGTAAAATTAAAAGCGGGCATTTATAAAAATGAACCAATAGAAATATACAAATTTACTGTGGAGAGGTTTTTTTAAAATAATAGAGGTGAAGTAAATGAAAATTAATTCCTTGTTTTATGAGGAATTTAAAGATGATATTTTGAAATGTACCTTATGTCCTCACCAATGTATATTATATCCTGGCAAAACAGGGATATGTGGGGTTAGGCAAAATATAAAAGGCGAGATGTATTCATTAAATTATGGGGACGTTACCAGTATAGCTCTTGATCCAATAGAAAAAAAACCACTTTTTCATTTCCATCCTGGAGAAAAAGTGCTTTCTCTGGGGACTTGGGGCTGTAATTTAAAGTGCCCTTTTTGTCAAAATTACGAAATTGCTCATCTGAAACCTGAATGTCAAAAGAAAATATATCCTAAAGCTATCCCATCTTTAATGGAAAACTATGGCGTTCAAGGTGTTGCATATACATATTCGGAACCAATAGTTTGGTACGAATTCGTTTTAGATTCATCAAGGGAAGTTAAATATGCTAATCCGGACAACTACAATGTTTTAGTAACGAACGGATTCATAAACGAAAAACCCTTGAGACTTATGCTACAATATATTGACGCGATGAATATAGATTTAAAAGTATTCGACATTATGAATTATATGAAAATATTAAAAGGAGCATTAGAACCTGTTAAAAAAACAATAAAAATAGCCTATGAAGAAGGTATTCATACCGAAGTAACAACATTGGTAGTTCCCAAAGTAAACGATAATTTGGAAGAACTAGAAGAAGAGTTTTCTTGGATAGCAAACATTTCTAAAGATATCCCACTTCATATATCACGATATTTTCCTGCATATAAATATAACGAGCCACCGACAGATATCAGCTTTTTAGAAAAAACTTATAAGCTTGCAAAAAAATATCTCAATTTTGTATATCTTGGTAACATTTTGTCTTCAACATACGAAAATACTTATTGTCCAAATTGTGGAACACTCCTTATTCAAAGAAAAGGATACGACATAAAAATTGAAAATCTAAATAAAAACGGAGAGTGTAAAAATTGCGGCAGAAAAATATGCGTAGTTTGAGAGTATATCTGTATATAGCTGCTGTTGGTGTAGGTATATTTTTATTATCTTTGTTATTATTTTCTAAACCCAACTCAGTTTACGAAGAAGAAGAGTTCCCGGTGCTTGGCACCATTGTAAGGGTAAAAGTAGCAGGGGATAAAGTATCTTCAAATGTTTTATTGAACACAGCAGAACAAGAGTTGTATAGATTACACAACAAATTTAGTCCCAACGTCGAAGGTAGTATAGTCCAAAAATTAAATACTGATAGAAAAGTTGAAGTCGACGAAGAGGGATTATTTTTATTTCAAGCTACCTACAATTATGCAGTAATAACAGGTGGAACTTTCGACCCCACTGTGAGGCCCCTACTTAAATTATGGGGATTTGATGATATAAATTCTTCCAAAAAAGTTCCAACCCAAGAAGAAATAAATGAAGCATTAGAAAATGTTGATTACAGATTCATAAAAATCGACGAAGAAAAGAGAGAAATTTCAATACTAAAAGATGGTGTCGAAGTGGACTTAGGAGGAATAGCTAAAGGATATGCAATTGATTTAGTCATACAAAAAATTAAGGAAATAGATCCTGGGGCTACAGGTTTTGTCGATGCTGGTGGAGATATCGGTATAATAGGTCCAAAGTTTGGAGAACTTGCCTGGGTTATAGGGATAAGGGATCCTTTTTCACAAGATGCTTTAAAATCCATAGATACAATTTATTTAGCAAGCGGTGCGGTGGCTACATCTGGAGATTACGAAAGATTTTTTGTCCAAGACGGTAAAAAATATCATCATATCTTAGACCCAGAAGATGGATACCCAGCAAGAAATGCATCCAGTGTGACTGTGGTAGCAGAAAAAGCAATGATAGCGGACGTCTTTTCTACGGCTCTTTTCGTTTTAGGATACGATAACCCTGCCTTAGATTATTTCACGGATTTTGGCATTCAAGCTTTGGTTATATCCCCAACGGGAGAAAGCACCGAGACCAATGGTTTTGACTATTTTCGGGAGAAAATGTGATAATCAATGAAATTCACTAAGAAAAATGATCTATACTTACTTTTAGTAGTAATATTGTTAGTTTTAGTGATGATTTTTATGAACGCTTATCCAAAAAAAGGGATAAATGGTGCAGAAGTTTACTTAAAAAGGGAAAAGATTTTGCAAATAACTAAGGAAGGCACTTACAGTATAAAAAACGATGAAGGTGAGTTATTGATGAATGTAGAATACATAGATCAAAAAGTTAGAGTTACCGATTCATCATGTCCTTTGAAAGTTTGTGAAAATACAGGATGGGTAGAAAATCCTAATCAACCAATTATTTGTATTCCAAATGAAATAATTGTTAAACCATTAGGTACCGAAGATGACACGGGGATCGATATCTATACATGGTAAAAAGAACAAAAACAATATCTCATATAGCGATTTTAACAGCATTAGCCTCAGCAATTTACTATGTTGAATCCTTTTTACCCATGCCTGTTTCTGTGCCAGGTGCCAGATGGGGATTTTCTAACTTTCCTTTGTTGTTGTCTGTAGTAAGTGGAATTAGCGTTACTAATACCTTGTACATAGCCCTTTTAAAAACGTTGCTTGGTTCAATACTAAGTGGCAGATTTTTATCTCCCATGTTTTGGATGGGATTAGGTGGTTCACTGGCCAGTGCTTTATTTATGTCCTTATCCTTCAAATTTACCAATAAATTTGGGATCTTAGGGATTAGTGAAATAGGAGCCTTTTTCAGCAACGCTGTACAATTAATAATCGCCAGTCTTTTTATTGTTAAATCACCTAATATTTTTTGGTATTTCCCTTACATGCTTTTTTTTGGTATATTAACGGCATTTATAAACGCAACAATTGTGAACTATATTTTAAGGAGTGTCAACCTTGATAGATTCAAAAGTTGAAATAGTTTTAGGATCCTCATCCCCTCGAAGACAAGAGCTTTTAAAATTAATAACAAAAAATTTTACGATTAGAACAGCTAATATTGATGAAACTTATAACTCTACAACACCTTCTGAAATTGTACAAGAAATTTCATATAAAAAAAGTAAAAATATTGAAATTTCAGTGGGAGAGCTTCTAATAACGGCTGATACTATAGTAACTTTGGATGGAAAAATATTTGGAAAGCCTCACAATTACAATGAAGCTTTCCACATGCTTAAAACCTTATCAAATAAAACTCATTGCGTTTACACAGGAATAACTTTAAGATCAATGGAAAAATTTTCTTCTTTTTATGAAGTTTCGAAGGTGACTTTTTATAAATTGGATGAAGAAGTAATAAATTTTTATATAAGTAATAACAATGTCTATGACAAAGCGGGAGCTTATGCTATTCAAGATTTCGCTGCTGTTTTTGTAAAAAAAATTGAAGGTGATTACTATAACATAATGGGCCTACCTCTAGCAAAATTATATTGGCAATTGAGACAAATGTTCGCAACCTTATAAAATTATTTCAAATATTCCAAAAATTTCTATTAAAAGCCGAAAAGGAGAAAATAATGGAAGATGAACTAAAACCAAGAGAGAAACTAGAAAAATATGGGCCACAATCTCTCAAAGACGAAGAACTTATAGCCATAATCCTAAGACATGGAGTTAAAAATTATAACGTATTTGATGTTTCTGAACAGATATTAAAAAAATATAAAACATTGAGTCAATTGGTCGATATATCACTTGAAGAAATCTCAGAAGAAAAAGGAGTAGGAAAGGTTGGCGCAATAAATCTAAAAGCTGCATTAGAAATAGGGAAAAGATATCACCTTCAAAAATTGCGTCAAAAGTACCAAAAGGTAACATCTCCAGAAGAAGCATACCATGTTTGTGAGGACATGATATATCTAACCAAAGAAACAGTGAGAGCTATTTTTTTAGATTCTAAACTTCACATCATAACTATTAAAGACATTTCCAATGGAACGGTAAATATTTCAATTGCTCACCCACGAGATATTTTTAAAGAAGCTATAATGTACAACGCAGTGTCCTTCATTTTAGTACATAATCATCCATCAGGGGATCCCACACCAAGCATGCATGATAGAGACATAACGAAAAAAATCATGGAATCTGGTGAGATCTTAGGTATAAACATGAACGATCATATAATAATTGGTAAGGATTCTTATTTCAGTTTCTCTTTGGATAGGAGTGAAAAAATTGACTGATAAAAATGAAAATAATAATGCGGAAGATAGATTGCGAAATTTATACAAAATAAAAGAAGAAATCGAAAAAGAATTAGAAAAAAAGGGCATAAGAATACCTGATACACATCAGAAAAGGAAAACGAGTAAAACCATATATAAAGCTGACTATGAAATAGAAAAATTAAGCGTTTCTATAAACAATATAAATAATTGGTTTGATTTGATAATTTACGATATAGATCTATCGAACGAAAAACTATCGTATTTTTTTGAACTAAGGTTAAGTAACAAATCTCTTCAAGAATATTCGAATCAATTTGGATTGATGCACCTATTCAGAAACGATTTTCAAAAAGCCGAAGGTTTTTTTGAAAGAAAGAAAGATATAAACTCTAAGATAAACAAAGGTTTTTTGAAAATAATGCGGGATGACGAAGACGCAAATAAATATTTCACGGAACTAATCAGTACACATCCAAAAAATGGTTTAGTTTATTTAACCCTCAGCCTATTCTTTCTAAAAAGGAAAGATTTTTACAACGCATATAAAATGATTAAATTGTCTAATTCCTTTTTAGATTATTCATTTATAAACATGGGACTGAGCGCTTACGAAAAAGATTTTCAAAAATCTTTATCCTTTTTATCAAAAGCTTACCTTGAGGGGAGAGCAAAAAGGGTTGTAAATTTGATAAACTATTATGTAAGTCTATTTATTTCTGATTCGGAAAAGGCCTTCTCTACCTTTGCTCTCTTGAAAGAAGATAAAACTCCATGTATAAACTGCATCAAAACTTTATCGAACTCTGAAAAGGTAGAACCTCCGAGTTATTGTCCTTTTTACGAAAGAATACAATTTCAAACTGGTAATCCTAAACCTTACAAGGCAGAAGATTCAGAACTTTACGAACTATTACTCTACAAATATTATCAAGAAAAAGATATACAGCAATTTAATTCGTATGCAAAAAAAATTGAACGTTATTTCAACAATGTACCACTAATATTTTTATCTTCGACGGAAACCACTTCTAAAAAATTTATAACGGATTTATTTACACAACACAAAACGGGAGTCAAGATCAATTTAAAGGGCCCCAACTATTATGACAATCTAAACAAAACGACAACAGATCTTAAAAGGAAGTACCAAAAGAACTTCATATTCTTTTTAGATCTACCCTTTTATGAAGCGTTGAGACTATTATTTGGTTGGAGGATATGCCAATATCTGTATGTATAGGTCGGAACGGGGTGAAGGGGCGTTAACAAACAATTTTTAGAATTTCTAAAGTTTTACATCATACATATTATGCGAGGAGTGATAACAAATCTTTTTACCCTCAGTATCAGTAATATTAGTTTGCAGAAATGAAGAAAAAACGATCGAGCATGCGTTAAATTCTTTAATCAATCAGACAAGAAAGCCGGATGAAATAATTGTTGTTGATGGTCAATCGACGGATAGAACTGTTAGTATAATAGAGAAATTTGCTGAAAAAATTAATAATATAAAAATCATTACGAATGTAAAAAAATATACCCCTTACGGTTTAAATTTAGGGATCAAAAATAGTAAGGGGAATTTTGTTTTTATAGCAGGTTCCCATACAGAATTCGATAAAAAATATGTGGAATATAGTGTTGACTTTTTGATGAAACATCCAGAAGCGAGTGCAGTTGGAGGGGTGTCTTTGGCTACCCCTGTTAATGCTAAAAGTTGTTTACAAAAATCGATGGCTTTCTCGTATTCTTCCCCTTTTGGTACTGCAGCTAGGCATAGGTATCAAGTGAAAGAACCACTAGAAGTTGATACTGTTGCATATGCATGTTATAGAAGAAAAGTTTTTGATACAGTAGGATATTTTAATGAAAGACTTTTAAGAAATCAAGATATCGAGTTTAATTATAGGATGAGGAAAAAGGGTTTAAAAATCTTTTTATTACCAATAACAAATAATTATTATGTTCCACATGGGTTGGGGGATTTTATAAAAAAGAATTTTTCAAATGGTTTTTGGAATTATATAACTCTTAAAATATCTCCTCATGGGATTTCCTTTAGACATTTCATTCCTCTTATTTTCGTAGTTTATCTTATTTGCTTATTCTTAGTTCTAGTTCTGTCAAAAAATATTGTTTTTAATATTATTTTAGCGATCCCGTTTTTCATATATTTGTTATTAGACACATTATTTTCATTAAAGTATGCTATAAAAGAGAAAAATGTCTTATTGTTATTTTGTAGTTTGTTTATGTTTTTGCTTTTGCATATTTCATATGGTTTAGGGACATTTTGGAGTATAATTAAATCAATCCTCTTTACCAAAGGTGAGAAAGTATAAATTTTAAAAAGTTGTAGGTGAATCCAATTTGTTAGCTATAAAATTTATAAGCTCTTTTGTCTTATCGGTTATTTTAGTTCCCATTATGATAAGAATTGCAAAAAAATACAATATCGTTGATAGGCCTGACAATAGATTGAAAGTTCATAAGGCTCCCATTCCTTATTTGGGTGGTGTTGCTATATTTCTTTCAATCTTACCCTTTTATTATAATGATATCGGTTTTATAATTCCAGCCAGTATTTTAACTTTTATTGGGCTTTACGATGATATTAAGAGCGTTTCTCCTTATGTTAGATTATTTGCCGAGTTTATTGTTGTCTCAATGGCAATATATTTTGTCGGAGGAATTATTCAACCTTTTCAGTTTTTTATTTTGGTATTAACTGGGATGGCTTTAGTTAACGGAGTAAATATGGTTGATGGAATGGACGGAGTCTGTGCTGGAACGGCAATAGTGAGTTTGTTATTCTTTTCTTTGATATCCAAAAATTACGAACTGTTGATCTTTGCTTTTGCTATTTTGGGGTTTTTATTGTACAATTTGCCACCAGCCAAAATCTTTCTTGGTGATGCGGGTTCTTATCTTTTGGGTTTTGTTTTGTTTTATTCCTTTTCCTTTCTATCCGGAAGGTCTGGTAGAGGGGGTTATTTCATTTCGTTAATTATCACTGGGTTTTATTTTACTGATTTGGCTTATGCTGTGATAAGACGTTTACTTAGCAAAAAATCTCCTTTTTTAGGGGATAAAGAACATATTTATGATAAAATTCGAAAAAAATATAAAATAAAACCATTGTTTGTGGCATTAGTTACATATATTATTTCCGTGGTTTTTGGTATGATAGGATTAATTACTTGGGATTTTCAAATAATTGGTGTTATAATTGTATTGGTATTATTTATATTTATAGGTTATTATTTTAAATTGTACAAATATGACTGATTGAAGGATTGACCATATCAAAAAAATTTTAAAGTTTTATGTAAAAGAGGTGTTGTGATGATAATTTTAAAAGGTAATTATGGTGATTATATGAAACTTCGGCCTCTATCAGTAAAAAAAATTTTCTTAGACGAGTCGATGTTGAGAAACAATAAAGATCCTGATATTTACGAGAAATATATTTATGAAGTGGAAGGAAGGTTTGGAAATTACAAATGGTTTAATAACGAATTCAATTTGGATGAAATGAGGAAACGCCCCGAACGGGGTCAAGGAAAGGGAAAATTGGATAACCTCACCTTTGATATAGAATATATCCCGTTGATATTGACAATCTTAAGGATTAATACTTTTTTTAAGTCAAAAAAGAAGAGTATAATTTCTGTTCTTTCTTCTGATCATGAAAACCAAACTTCGGAGATAATTTCAGAGGAGTCATTTATATATTCTTTGAATGAAAGCAATAATTTATCTTTTTTATTTTTAAGAAAAATAGGTAAAGGTTTAATCGAGCATCATTTAATTTTCACTAATAACTATGGAGATCATTTTGATATGTATATAGAAAGTGATCGCAAGAGCATAGAAAGTTTTTATAAAAACCTGTTGAACGAAACAAATAATTTTCGGGTAGCTATACTTCCAAATATTGCTCAGAAAATCTCTCCATTTTATGAAAAAATAATTGAGAAAATTGCGATCGTTAATTATGAAAATGTCAACAATATTACGGATGACTTTTTTTCTCTGTATAATCTCAATCCGAAAGAATTTCTGAAAAATTCTGAACCTCGGCAAGAATTAGAGAGGTATACAAATTATTTGTTTAATGGGAAAAATGATGAAGAAGAGGATTATTCCTTCGATGATGATATAGACGATGTCGATATTGATTTTACTATAAAGAATATGGAAGATATAGAAGATGAGCTAAAAGATATTGCACATTTGCAAAACAGTGATCAATTTTTAGGAAACTCTTACTACTATAATGAATCGTATGATTTGTTCATTGAAATGGAAGAGGAGTTTATGGATTTAATGGATCATATAATTTTCGACGAAAATTTGAAAAAACGAGATAGAGAGTACTATTTAGAAAAAATAAAGAGCATGATAAACGAAGTATCTGTAATATTTCAAGATTTAAAAGAAAAGAAAGAGTTTGAAAGAGAACTTTTATTAGATATGGTAAATGCTTATGGAATTGAGCAAATTACTGATAAAAAAGATTTAATTTCTGAAATTTTTGAAGAGATAGATTTGACTACTGATCTAAACGAAATATATGAAATCTCGGAGGATAAGATTTTGAACGATTATAAAAATTGGTATAAGGATCTAATATCTAAGAAAGGTAAAAGCATGAAGGAAGTCACTAACAACTAATATCAAAAATAATACCCGGTTTGGTAATCCACCAAACGGGGTATTATTTTGAGCCTCTCAAAGTCCTAAATGCGTAAAGTATCTATCAATATAGTTATATTTTAAAATATTTCTCCTTTTCCAAGCTTGTAGTCTACCAATTTCATTTTTCTTATTATTGGTATATCGTAAGGACATCTTTCTTCACATATCCCGCATGCTGTACAATCTTTGAAGGTCTTATTGAGTTTGGAATAAGCCATTTTAGCTTCGTTTTGGTTTCCAAACCAGAACGCCAATCTTTCTCTGAGTGCATAATCTGGAGCTTCATGGGGTTGATAATCCCTCATTTGTCTATCGTACCATCCCTCGTACTCAAACACTTTCATAATTTCTATATCTTCTGGGCAAGGCAAGCATTTTCCACATTGTCTACAGACATAATTTCCAAGTTCTGGGGCACGATAATACAGATTTTCTATAGATTTTTTTGGTAAAGGTTTAAAGTTTTCAGCTACATGAATATCTTTTCTTAACATGTCTTCGGAGTTTGCTCCTACGACCATTACATCTAAATCTTGAGTTAAAGCATATTTTAATGCATCGTAAGTAGACCTGTAAAGATAACCATCTGCAAAAGCCTTCATACCAACAATTCCCATGTTCTTTGATCTTGCAAAAGGAATGACTTCTTGATAAGTACTCGGAAAATTAAAGATATCTAAGTAGTTAAAACCTGTCATTAGAACATCTAAGTCTACTGTTTTTATCAGTTTAAGTGCATAATTCCCCAAACCATGGAAAGATACACCAATAGCTCTTATAATACCCTCTTTTTTAGCTTGAAATAGATAATCTAAGGCCGAATCTTTTTTCAATAAGGCTTCAACATCTTCCTGAGTGGTAACATGGTGGAGAAACAAAATATCTAAATGATCAGTATTCAGGTTCTTTAAGGTTCTTTCTACGAAGTGTTGAGCATTTTTCTTATCTCGAGCATGGCATTTGCTAGCAAGAATTACTTGATTTCTTCTGTCTTTCAAGGAATATGAAATTTTCTTTTCAGATTCACCATCTCCGTATTCAGCAGCAGTTTCAACGTAATTACCGCCTGACATTATATAAATATCCATTAATTTTGAAACATCATCCTTTGAAATTTCCAACATATGAAACCCGCCTAATCCCAAAAGAGAAACCTCAAACCCAGTTTTTCCAAGGATTTTTTTCTCCATAAGATCACCTCCATAATTTTGGATCAAGTTAATTCATTTCTTACTTGTTTTAAAAACAATCTTATAGGTATATGCTGTGGGCATTCTTCTTCACAATCCCCACATTCCTCACAAATAGAAGCATCTATACCCTGCTTTATGAAAGATTGATATCTTTCTTTTGCCTCTAGTAAGTTATCAAATATATAACCTTCATTGTAAATGCTAAAAATTGAAGGAATAGGTATGCCATTTTTGCAAGGAACACAATAATTACATCCAGTACAATCTATCTTCGATTTACTTTTGTAAATATTTCTGACCCGTTCAATCGTCTTTAATTCTATTTCACTTAAGGAATTTGCATCTGAATCATCTGCTGATTTGAGATTTTCTATCACCTGTTCCATTGTAGACATTCCACTCAAAACAGTAGTTACCTCAGGATGGTTCCATACCCATCTTAACGCCCAGTACGCTGGTGATTTGATTTTATCTAAATTACTCAAGATTTCGACAGCTTCTTGAGGTAATTTGTTTGCCAATTTCCCACCTCTAATTGGTTCCATGATAATTACCGCCAGACCCTTTCTTTTCGCATACTTTAATCCGGCGATTCCTGCTTGAAAATGTGTATCAAGATAATTGTATTGTATTTGACAAAAATCCCAGTTATAAGAATCAACGATCTTTTTAAAGGTTTTGAAATCGTCGTGAAAAGAAAATCCGGCGAACTTTATCTTGCCTTTTCTTTTTGCTTCATCCAGAAAATTCAAAACGTTTAAATGAGAAATCTTATCCCATCTTTCTTTATCCAAAGAGTGCAAGAGATACATATCTATATATTCGGTATCAAGTTTTTTCAGCTGTTCATCTAAATATTTTTCAAAATCTTCGTACTTATTTGCCAACCAGACTGGATTTTTAGTGGCTAAGTAAACTTTTTCCCTGTAGCCATCTTTTAAAGCTCTTCCAACAAAGTATTCACTATTTCCTTGGTGGTAAGGATAAGCGGTATCAACATAATTTAGGCCGTTATCAATGGCATATCTAAGCATTTCTGTGGCCCTTTCTTCATCAATTTTTGAAGGATCGTCATTCAAAATGGGTAATCTCATACATCCAAAACCCAACGCGGAAAGCTTTACATCATACTTACCAAATTTTCTGTATTTCAAAGAAACACCTCCAATATATTATTATGATTAATCAACTTTGAAATTAATTCGACAGATAAACTTATTCTACTTTTATTATACCAAAAAAATTAAAAAACTCTTTTTTCATAAAAAGTAGAAACAATAAATTTGATTATGTTATAATAAAATACAGTAGAAGTAATTGAAAAAAATTTCATACTTATCTCCGAGGAGGTTTTTAAATGCTATCGGAAGGCATACTCAACTTTTTTTCAAGTACTGGATTTATAAATCTTTCATGGCCCCAACTTTTTATGATAGTTCTTGGATTGGTTATTATCTATTTTGCAATATCAAAACACGCAGAACCACTTCTTTTAATTCCATTGGGCTTTGGTATGGTTATAGCTAACATTCCCCCAGAATTAACAGGTATTCTTATGCCTCCTCAGAATGGTCAACCAGGTGGATTGTTGTGGTATATAAAATTGGGATTGGATACCGGAATTTATCCACCATTAATTTTTTTAGGTATCGGAGCATTAACTGATTTTTCATATTTGATCGCAAATCCAAAATTGATACTTCTGGGGGGAGCTGCACAGGTCGGGATATTTATTAGTTTTTTACTGGCAAGTTTTTTAGGTTTTGATCTTCATTCTGCTGCTGCAATAGGTATTATTGGAGGTGCTGATGGTCCAACTTCCATATACATAGCTTCTAAATTTTCTCCTGATTTATTACCTGTTATAGCGGTTGCAGCCTATTCTTATATTTCGCTTATCCCAGTACTACAGCCCTTTGTTTCAAAATTATTTACCTCTAAGAGGGAAAGAAAAATAAGAATGAGAAGGTTAAGAGAGGTTTCTAAAAAAGAAAGAATTATTTTTCCCCTAATAACAACTGTTGTAGTTACTTTGATGGTTCCCCAAGCGCTACCTTTAGTAGGAATGCTTATGTTGGGAAACTTATTGAAAGAATCGGGGGTAACCGGTAGATTAGCCGAAGCGGCCTCGCGTTACGTCCTAGACACAGTAACAATACTTTTAATGTTATCAGTAGGTGTTTCTGCTACAGCTGATATATTTTTGTCTTTGGTAACCTTAAAAATCATAGTGTTAGGCGCAATTGCTTTTATAGTTGCGATGGCAAGCGGAATAGGATTCGCAAAATTGATGAATTTGTTCGCGAAAGAGAAAATTAATCCATTGATTGGTGCGGCAGGTGTTTCGGCGGTTCCTGATTCAGCTCGTGTAGCCCAACATATTGCTCAAGAGACTGATCCAGGTAATTTTATTTTAATGCATGCAATGGGGCCAAATGTTGCTGGAGTAATAGGTTCAGCAATAGCTGCTGGTCTATTTTTAAGTATACTATAATTTAGAGGAGGCAACATCAAATGCAAACCACTAAAAAACAGTTTAAAGTGATAATAAATTATAATTATTGTAAAAAATGTGGTATCTGTTCTTGGATTTGTCCCGTAAATGCTATAATAGAAGAAGAGTTTGGTAAGCCAGTTGTTCCAGATCCAGAAAAATGTACAGGTTGTTTGCAATGTGAACGAATGTGTCCCGATTTCGCGATAAGTATAAAACAAATAGGTCAATAAAATGAAGACTCTTTTTAGAAGAGGTGAACTTAATGGGAAAAATGCTCTTTTTACAAGGAAACGAAGCGGTTGGAATGGCTGCTATAAAAGCAGGATGTCGTTTTTTTGCAGGTTATCCGATTACACCATCAACCGAAATAGCCGAATACATGTCTAGAGAATTGCCAAAAGTTGGAGGAACTTTTATACAGATGGAGGACGAGCTCGGAAGTGCAGCTGCTATAATAGGTGCTTCCCTTGCAGGTGTAAAATCCATGACTGCTACTAGTGGTCCCGGATTTTCACTTATGCAAGAGGCTTTAGGATACGCCATTATGACAGAGGTGCCCTGTGTGTTTGTTGATGTTATGAGAGGTGGTCCAAGCACAGGACTTCCTACCAAGCCTTCTCAAGGAGATATAATGCAGATACGGTGGGGAACTCATGGAGATCACCAAATTATTGCGATATATCCTTCTACAGTGGAAGAAGTTTATACATATACTGTCACAGCGTTCAATTATGCAGAAAAATACAGAACACCGGTTATTTTGGTGTTAGATGAAACTTTAGCACATATGAGAGAAAACGTGTATTTCGATTACGAGAAAGAGAATCCACAGATTGTCGAAAGATTAAAGGAAATTGATCTAGGAGAAGAAGAATTATTTTTACCTTTTGATTTAGAGGAACAATTTGCGGTAAATCCATTAGTTGAAATGGGAAAAACAAGATTTCATGTTTCTGGCCTAGTTCATGATGAAAGTGGCTTTCCCATAAGAGATCCAAACACCATATCAAAAGTGATAGAACATTTGGATTCAAAAATTAGATTATCTGCCGAGGAAATTTCTATTTATAACGAATATATGCTACAAGATGCCGATATAGTAGTAGTTGCATATGGGAGCGTTGCTAGGAGTGCCTTGAAGGCGGTTAAACAAGCGAGATCAGATAAAATTCCTGTAGGGTTCTTTAAGCCTATCACTATTTGGCCCATGCCTACCTCAAGACTTAAATTAATATTTAAAAATGCTCAAAGTATAATCGTTCCAGAGATGAATACAGGCCAGTACGTTAAAGAGATGTCACGATTGAATAAATTGAACAAACATGTGGAATCTTTAACGAAAACTAGCGGTGAGTTGATTACACCCGATGAAATATTAGAAATAATTATGAAAATGTGGGTTCAGATTACGGAGATGTAAATAAAATGAATGTAAAATTGCCAGAAAAGTATCAACCAAAAATCAAGTCTGCTTATGTAAATCCAGGTATTACGCTTTTACTTGAAAACTTCACAAAAGAAGTTCTTTTTGATTTTGAAGTTATGATTAAAATTCATTTTGATCCATTCAAAGTACCAGATAATTTGTATAAATTCATAAAGATATGTAATTCATTCTCAATCTTCACGATAAAAAACATAGAAGAGACTAATTGCATAGAAGAACAAAAAGTAGAACTAAAAAGATTTCAAATGGAGATCGTAGTTGAAATTAATTACGAAACATTTCAAAAAGAGGAAAGCATAGTAGTATATGAGATAATTAAAAATTCTTCCACATTAGTAGGATCAATGCTTACAGATATCCTACTCAATTCCTCAAAAATAGCCAATGTCTTCAGGGCTTCCAAAATCATATTGGAAAAAAGTTATAAACCTGAAACGTCTATAGATGAAATGTTATATATAACTATGACAGCGATAACAGGCGGCTTTGCAGGAGGTTTTAATAGGGCTATCTTATTTGTTGAAGATAGTGGTGATTTCAAGGTCCATAGAGTTATTGGACCTGAAAGTGATAGAGAAGCTGACAAAACTTATGAAAAGTTTGAGACACTTGAGAGAAATATAGAATTATATTTGGTTCTATCACGAAAATAGTGGGTAATTAAGCTGGAGTTAAATTAAGTTTACCAAGGGCAATAAAGATAGTGATTTTTAAATTCTTTAATGTTTTAAAACCAAAAGCCCTTTTAGTAAATCCTCTAAGTTTAGAGTTCATACCTTCTATTTTACCGTTAGAGATATTCGTTTTTATGTGCAACAAGATACCTTCTATGTGATTTAAAAGAGTCTTAGCAGCTTTAATCATTTCGGGTATATTTGATTTCATTACCTTTTCATACCATCGTTTAAAATACTTAGCTGCATAAGAAGGTTTCTTGTAATCGAACATCTTTTTGAACTCAAGTACCAATCCGTAGGCTTGAACTGTATCAAGGTGTTGATATTCCATCAATTCATCGAGTCTAACTTTATCTTTCTTGGTAAGGTTGTTAGGATTTTTTAATAGCAAGTATTTTGTCCTTTTGAGTATCTCATGGTATTCTTTATTCTCTCTGGCTCTTACTTTATCAAGTTGGACACTTAATACATTAAGCACATGGAATTTGTCAAATACTATCTTTGCTTTTGGAAAATGTTTCCTGGCTCCAGCTTTGAAAGGTACCGACATATCCATGCATATGGACTTTATGTCTTTTGGATCACCGTTTTTTTCAGTGTATCTTTCTTTGAATGATAGGAAGGTTTCTGCATCTTTTCCATCAGCTATATGTACAACCTTTTCTCGTTCCACATCTAAGAAATTGGTTAGATATACATGATGCTTTTTCCTTGCTATTTCATCAACAGATAACGTTTTTATCGGTTCTTTTGAGAAATCTTGTTTTTCTAATTCCTTTGAAACGTAAAAGTCTAATATTCTCCACAATCTATTTTGGGTTGTATTATACTTTTTAGCTATCTCAGCAACCGTCATGTGATTGTACAACTCGAGAATAAACGCTTCAAACAATAAGGTGAATCCAGAGTTTTTTCGAGCCCAAGGAACCTCTACAGTCTTTGTCCCATCATCTGTTTTTATCCTAGGTACCCTAGCATGTATATATGTTTCATATTGGAATAAGTTTAAGTGTCTCCAACTTCTTTGAACCGTATCGTATGCACTGTAATATTTACCGTTGTATTCGAACTTTGCACCTTTTTTGAAATCCACATATATGTTGATTGTATTTCCTTGTTGCTCTATCTTTTCTATGTACCATGGATCTGTTATATTCAGTATCTGTT
>NZ_JALY01000178.1:0-2487 GCF_002924615.1 Petrotoga halophila DSM 16923
GCAGTTAACAAGGGTGATTTTATCTATGAAGGGTCAACATTGTGTCATAATTTTGAACAACAAAATTTCTACTACACAAATTTCATAATCAATTGTCTCTTCGATTGTGATTACTGTTATTTGAAAGGCATGAACTTCTCTTCCCACATCTTATTCTTTGTTAATCTCTCAGATTACTTTCATGAATTAAGAAAGTCGATAATTGAAAAAGGAAAGCTTTATCTAAGTATATCTTATGATTCAGACATCCTTCTTTTTGAAGGAATCTATCCATTTTTAAAAGAATGGATGGCATTTGCTAAGGCAAATCCTCTAATAACTATAGAAATTCGGACTAAAACAGCCAATTATAAAAAATTTTTGAATTACTCTCCATTAGAAAATTTGATCATCACATGGAGTATATCCCCACAAGAAGTAATATCAAAGTACGAAAAAAACACCCCATCTTTAGAAAAAAGGTTAATGGCTGTATCTCAATTACTACAAAAAGGCTGGAAAGTCAATTTAGCGTTGGATCCAATACTTTATATAGGAGAAGATTGGAGAGAAAAATACAAGGAGTTTATTAACTCGATATCTGAGAACATTAACCTAAAGAAGGTTAACGCAATTACACTAGGAGTATTTAGAATTCCAGTTGACTATCTAAAAAGATTTAAAAAGTTTTTTAAATCCCCGATTGCATTTTTCCCTTATGATACTGTAAATGGCGTTTCTTCTTACCCTGAGGAATTAAAAAGTGAAATGATCGAATTCGTCTTTTCAGAATTAGAAAAAATATATGATAAGACTAATATATACGTAGTTTGATTTTTTTAAAAAAATAGACGGACAATTGTCCGTCATTATTTGGTGAATTCACTAATCAATTTTTTTACAAAAACAGGTAGAGAAAAAGATGCAACATGTACTTCTTCATCGTAATATTTAAGTTCTTTATCAAACTCCCTCACTCTTTCAGGGTCAAAATCTTTTATTGGATCCAAATTTTTTGAAGCAAACGTCCATGTCCAGGTACCTGGCATGTATTGAGGTACATAACCCATGTACAATCGTGCTATATTGAAGGTATTGCTGATTCTTTTATACGCCCTTTTCATCCATTCCTTCTTCAAAAAAGGCTCCTCGGTTTGTGCAGAAAAAACTCCGTTTTCATTCAAGGCTTCAAAACAATTATGATAAAACTCTTCGGTGAAAAGTAGCCCACCTTCGCCTTCGGTGGGATCTGTGGAATCAATCAGTATAACGTCGAATTCATCTTTAAATTGAGAAACAAATTTACTTCCATCTTCATAAACTAATTCAACTTTTGGATTTTTTAACTCATAAGAAATGTTGGGTAAATAATTTAAAGCGGCTTCTACAACTTTTTTATCCAATTCACAAAGAACAACTTTCTCTACTGAATCATGCTTCAACACTTCTCTAACAGTTCCTCCATCCCCTCCACCGATTACCAAGACCTTTTTGGGGTCAGGATGTATGAACAAAGGAATGTGTGAGATCATTTCATGATAAACAAATTCATCTGAATCTCTCGTCATAATGACTCCATCTAACGAGAATAACTTTCCAAACGTCGGGGTCTCATAGATATCTATTCTTTGATATTCTGTTTGTTCGGTATAAATGTGATTAGTTATTTCTGTAAAGACCCCCACATTATGTAATTTATCGTACTCGGTAAAAATAGTATGTGGTAAGGTATAATTATTTTCAGTCATCAACTCACCTCCACTTTATGAGCGGAATTTTCAGGTACTCCAATAGAAGAAAAAAGTCCCCGTTTAAATTCTTGACTCTCCTGCCTTTTAGAATTTAAAGCATCTTTTAAATAGTAAAAAGCTTTCCAAGGATCGACAGAATCTCCACAAGTATATATATCTAAAGAAGCATAATTGTATTCAGGCCAAGTGTGTATTGCCAAATGAGATTCAGAAATAATTATTGCACCACTTACCCCATGAGGTAAGAATCTGTGAAAAGTTGAAGTAACTATTGTTGCCCCAGACTCAATGGCTGCTTTTTTCATTAAATACTCTATTTGTTGAACATCGTTTAGTATTTCTTCATCACAATCGTATAGTTCTGATATCAAATGTCTTCCTAGGGAATTTGCCATCTCTCAATCCTCCTTTAAAATATTTCTATCCATATTAAAGTGGCTGTTTTTGAGTTGCTTTTATTTTTTATAAAATGTTTCTTATTGGCTGAATAAAAAAAAGTCTCCTCTTTACGTACTAGATAAACTTCTTTGTTGAGGTATAACTCTATCTCTCCCTCAATTACATATCCTAACTCTACACCTTCATGAGGTTTTTCAATATCAGTTGAACAACCTGGTTGCAAAACTACTAAAGAAGGTTCTATATTTTCTGGTTCCGACATTGTTAAAAGAAGTTCTTCTTTAACTCCTTTTGGTGTATCATATATAGGTATTCGATCTTCTTTTGTAAAAACAATCTTTTCCTTATTTTCAAGATT
>NZ_JALY01000203.1:0-4214 GCF_002924615.1 Petrotoga halophila DSM 16923
CCCCGCAGCCCGCCCATAAGGATAAAGGTTCTTTGTCTTTTACCCCTCGGCCCATAAAGTCTAAATTATATAATAATTTACTCTTCACCTGTTGGAATTTCAAATCTGAAAGAAGTTCCAGTATCGTCAGATTTTACCAAATAAATTTTACCTTTGTGTTCTTCTTCTATTATTTTTTTACAAATGGCTAAACCCAGTCCCGTACCGTTACTTTTTGTTGTAAGAAAAGGGGTGAATAATTTTTCTTTAATTTCTGGTGGTATGGGTGGTCCATCATTGGTTATTTCGAAAAAAACTCTATTTTCATCAGTAAATCCAACTTTTATATCAATTTTTCCATTATTATTAACACTCTCTAAAGCGTTTTTTATTAAATTCAACAATACTTGTTTTATTTTATCTTTATCTACTTTTATTACGATCTCTTCCTTTAACCAATCAGTGTTCACCATAACGTGTTTTTGTTGTATAAAATCTTCATACATCAACATTATTTCGCGTATGATTTCTATTAAATTGACTTCTTCAATCTGGTTAATTTTACCTCCTCTAGAGTATTCTAAGATTTCATTTACTATATGTTCGAGTCTTGAAAGTTCTTCTTTAATAATTTGAGTGTATTTTTGAATATCATCCATTTCGTTCATTTTAGCTATCCTATTTAAAAATCCGCCGATAACCGTAATAGGATTTCTCACTTCATGAGCTATTCTAGCGGTCATTTCTCCCATGGCAGCAAGTCTTTCTCGCTTTTCCATTTCTTTTTGAAGGTTGTACAGTTCAGTCACATCATCAAAAACAATTATAACACCTTCGATAACTCCTAAATCTTCATTTCTCAAAGGAGATAATTGAATATCAAAAATTTTCTTTGTATTGGAAAGTTTTACTTCATAATTTTTTAATTTGATATTATTTCTAGTTTCATAAATGGTTTTAATTTTTTCAATTATTTCTTCCCCTATTATATCTGTTATACCTTGAATAGCTGTTCCGATCATGGTTTCTCTTGGTCGGGAGAAAAAATTTTCTGCTTTTCTGTTCCATTCGTTTATTTTTCCATTTCTATCAACCACAACAATTGCGACAGCTAAATTTTGTAAGATATTGTCTTTAAACCTCCTATAGTAATCCATCAAATCTTTCTGTTCTTCTAATCGCAACGTTTTTTCTTTTAATTCTTGATAATTTTCTATCATTTCTAAAGCTAATCCTATATTATCTTTAAATAATTTTACAATTTCAATTTCTATACTGGTGATGGGTTTTTTGTTTATTTTGTTATCGACTATAACTACACCCTTAGTTTCAACCATCCCAGCAACTGGAAAAATTAGAAACTCATTTATTTTAACTATATCGTATATATCTTCTAAATCTTCCCATTTAATTTCCAACATTTGAGGAACAATATGTAACACCTGCTTTTTTTCAACTACTCTTTCTAAAATAGGGTGTCCTTTATATGCTAAAACTTTGTTTTGCAAACTAAGAATTAGTTTGTTATTTGTGGGTATTTTTATGGCTTCCTCTTTGAAGTATTGAACAACGTTCCCGTATTTTAAAGCCCTAATGTTAGCTTCTTTCCAGATTTCGTTAGCATCTTCTTCTGCATCGGGACCAATCCATATTTTTGGCACAAGGAAACCCCGAACCTTATCTTTTTCCAAATACAGAGCTCTGTTGAACCTAAGCCCTCTTCCGGAAGTTAATCCTAAAAGCATTATTTTTATTGCTAAATTTTTATCGTAAACAGATCTAACAGCTTGAGATATCTTGTCTAATGCATTTAGCATATCTAAGTGTTCTTTTTGTTTTTCGATAAGTTGTTCATAATTCTTTTTCAATTCAGTCAATTTACTGACTTCATTTTGAAGTTTGTTGTATAAATTGATTCTGTGAATAGAAAAAGCTAATCTTCTAGCTGTATCTGAAAAAACATGGAAATCTGCCTCATCAAAATTTTTGTATGTTCTAAAGGAGTATCCTTCTTCTCTGTTATAAGCACTTAAAACACCATATAATTCATTATTTTGTTCTATAATAGAATAAATAGAAGATTTGAGATCTACATCAAAAGGGATAAAATAATTTTGAAAGTTTTCTCGTCCAACAACCATAAAACTTCTTCTTTCTTTTATGGCTTTTCCCTCAAGAGTATTTTCTAAAGGAATCTCTTTATTTAAGATTGATTTTTCATCTATTCCAAGAACGTATTTGATTTCAAGTGTATCTCCTTGAAGCTCCCAGAAAACTATGCTTTCTGCATGGAGTGAATCTTTTAGGAGTTTCAATACATTTTTGATTATTACATCTTTTTGTGTAATTTCTTCTATAATGTCGGTGAGTTTTTCCATTAAAACTACTTTGTCTTTCAAATCCTTGATTTTTAGTTTTTCTATAATCAAGTTAATCAAAACCACGTAATAAAAAAATTGTTGGTCGAAAGTATCTTTGTCGATTTGATTATCAAATAATCCAACGGCTCCGATTAAAGTCTCTTCCGAAAAAATCGGATATAAAAATATTACTTTTTTATCGTTGCTGTTTGAACTTACCTTTAAAGTATCATCCTGTAGATTCACCGATACAATTTCATTTGAGAAAATTTTGTTTTTTAACTCTTCGACTCCACGTATATATATTTTTACATTTTCAAACTTGTCTATTGTAGAAGCTAAAGCTTTAAAAACCTCTCTGCTTGATTGATAGATAAACATAATATTGTCTTTCCCAATTGATTCTTTCAATTGGAAGGATACTTCTTTAAAAACTGATTTTAAAATATTTTGAGGATCATCATTGTATATAATATTTAAAATATCGTTCATCATAAATTTCACACTCCGATGTTTTATCTTTTTCGTCTTAATTATAACACTAAAATGCTTAAAAATGGGATAAAAATATATTGTGAATTAAATAACGGAATAATTGCCTAATGACAAGTTAGATATATTGGACGATTTTATAAAAGAAAATGAATTAAAACAGAAATTTAAAATTTTATCTTGACATTTTACATTGAAAAGTATTATAATGAAAATGGAATTAGCAAATAAAAGTTACGAGTGATAAAATATCTTATTGCGTAAAATAGATGGAGGTGACACAATGAGATTCAATCCGAATGATTTCACTGAAAAATCTTTGAAAGCATTTCAAGAAGCCCAGAATGTTTTAAGTTATTCGGGTGGAAATATTCTTAAACCGGAACATTTGCTGTTAGCAATTCTAAATATTGAAGATGAGAATGTGAAAAAAATTTTTCAAGGTACCAATATCAATTCGGTAAAAATCAAACTTGAAGAAGCTTTATCTGAAGAAATGGGAATTTATTACTCCATGTCTTATGGTGGACCACAAGGTATATATCTATCAACAAGTTTAGCAAACGCTTTACAAATAGCTAAATCAGAAGCCAATAGAATGGGATTTAATAAAATTCCTTTATTAGCCCTTCTATTAGGAATTTTGTTGGAAGGTACATCTTACGCGTCCAAACTGTTGTCCGCTTATACATCAGAGGCTTTAATTAGAGAACAGTTACAAGAAATGTTAGAAAACGGAGATGAAGAAATAGAATCAGGTACGGGAGATCCTTTGAAAAAATTTACTATTGATTTAACCAAAGAGGCTAAGAAAGGAAAGCTTACGCCTGTCATAGGAAGGGAAAAAGAAATAAATAGAATGATTGAAATATTATCCCGAAAGTCCAAAAATAATCCAGTGTTAGTTGGCGACGCTGGTGTTGGAAAAACCGCTGTAGTAGAAGGTTTAGCACAGTTGATAGTAGATGAAAATCCTCCCTCCTATCTGAAAAATAAAAAAATTTTACAATTAGACATGGCTGCATTGTTGGCAGGTTCAAAATTTAGAGGTGAGTTTGAAGAAAGACTCAAATCAGTTATCGATACAGTAAAAGAAAAAAGCGATGAAATTATTCTTTTTATCGATGAACTGCACAATATAATAGGTGCAGGAGTGGCTGAAGGAAATGCAATGGATGCAGCAAATATTTTAAAACCAGCTTTAGCTAGAGGTGAAATAAAGGTTATTGGAGCAACAACGTATGAAGAATACAAAAAGTACATTGAAAAGGACAAAGCTTTAGCAAGAAGGTTTCAACCAGTGTATATACAAGAACCTACCCCTGAACAGGCCATTGAAATACTTAAAGGTCTAAAAGAAACATACGAAAAGCATCACAAGGT
>NZ_JALY01000202.1:0-4268 GCF_002924615.1 Petrotoga halophila DSM 16923
ATCTGAGGCTCCTTTTCTTTCAGATTTGCCTTCATCTTGAATGATGTCTTTGGAAGATTGATTGTATCTTTGTAATCCAAAACGCGCACCTCCGATAAAATATTATTGAATTTTTAAGAGATTTTCGATAGTATCTTTTATTTCAGTTAAATCCATTGATTTTACAACGTAAGCATCTGCTGCCCATGATGCCATCTCACTTTTATAATGTGAGTAGGCTGTGAGAAATATTATTTTTTTATTTGGATACCTTTTTCTGATTTCACTTGCGAGTTCTAAACCATTTACATCAGGCATTTCGATATCGGTGCATATGATATCTATATCTTTATCGCTTTCTAACGTTTCCAGTGCATCTTTTGCATTGCTTACCGCAATAACTTCATAACCAGATTCTTCCAATTCTTCTTTTATTAAAGTTCTTATGTTCTCTTCATCATCCACTATTAGTACTTTAGACAACTTAACCCCTCCTAAAAAGTATTATCTATGCTATTTCTAGAAACTCTAAAACTTGCTTTAAAAGTATTTCCATAATTCAAAATTTAATATCGCACTCCTACCATAAGGATAAAAGTTCTTTATCTTTTCCCTCACATCGCCCAGATGGGTGGGAGAGGGCTTCGCCCTGTAACCTTTTAAAAATCTAAATCTAATTTTTGAAAATTACTTTATTTCTAAAGTGTCTATGTGTAAGTAATATAAAAATTTTTATAAACTTTAAAAAAATAGTCTACAAAATAGGCGGGATTTTATCCCGCCTCATATTTGGAATAAATAAGATATGTTACTTTAGAATGGAAAAACTATACTACTTGCATTGAAAGAACCTAATTCAGCTTCGGTTTGAGGAATATTTATTTTTCCTTCCTTAGCCAGGGATTGTAAATAAGCTAGTTCTGCAATAACTTCGTTTGGTATTAGCCCCTTGGTATATTTCATTGGAGATATTCCAACACCATCGTCAACTATCCCTAAATTGTTGTGCCCAGCTTGAAAATATCTAGCAGACAATGCTGAATTAATACCCTCAAAAGTCGCTACATCGATCTTTTTTGTAATACTAAATAATACGTAACCTGGTGCCATATAATCTTGATCAACGTCTACTCCTAGTGCAAAGTAACCTTCACCTTTTTCATAATATTTATCTATAACCTGTTGTAGAGGGGCATTTGCTGGTAAACCGTAGAAAGATGTTCCGGTTTCTTTTGCGGCATCGATGACTCCATTTCCCGTTGCACCAGCGCACGCGAAGACGATATCTGCACCATTGTCGTACTGAGAAAGGGTTAACTGTTTTCCTTTTGCTGGATCCTCAAAACTAGCAGCGTAACCAATTAAAACTTGAACATTGGCCCCATGGATTTGATTGTAGGCTTCAACTCCTGCTCTGTAACCTATTTCATATCTTTTTACTGGAGGTATTTCTATTCCCCCTACGAAACCTATCTTACCTGTTTTGGTCATTGCAGCCGCTACGTATCCACCTAAGAATCCTGCCTCATGTTCTTTGAAGGTATAAAGGGCTAAATTGTTTGGCACCGTTTGACCTGGAGATGGCTCTATATCTATCCCAATGAAAAATGTATCGGGATATTGAGCAGCGATATTGAATAAAGCATCTGCCATCATGAATCCTACTCCTATTACCACATCCCCGTTTTGAGCAGCATTAGTTAGATTAGGTATATAATCAGTTTGTTCCTTGGATATAATTATATCTCCTTCAACATCGGGAAGTTGTTCTACTGCCATTTGGACACCTGCCCATGCACCATCGTTGAAAGACTTATCTCCCAAACCGCCAACATCAGTTACCATAACAACTTTTAAAGCAAAAGAACTTACAAACATTAAACTGATTAAACTAAGAACTAACAACTTTTTCATGTTTTTCTACCTCCTTTAGGTAAATTTATTTGTTCCTTTGATAGTGTAAGTATCTCAAAAACAGAAGTGAAGTTAAAATTAACAAAATTATTCCGAAATTATAGTTGATATTGTAATCAACTGTGTAAATAGTAGGATAGCCGGTTTGACTAAAAACTTTGAGTGGAGTTACTTTTATGAAACTAAGAATGCTTAGGAAATACATGGATATTAAAGAAATATATTTGGCAAATTTCTCTTCAAAAATTACAAAAATCGTTAAACCTAAGAAAAACAAGAGAAAGATTTTTGTACCAAAAACAGTGTTATAGGTCTTTAAATTTATTTTGTCGACCTTTTCTACGTCAAAAAAAGAATTTAGATTGGGCAACAAGGGATCAATTAGATCAGTAGATTGTAAGAGTTGATTTGAAGCATCTATGAATTTAGATTCGAATTCGATATCAGAGAATTTTAAAACATCATGGACTTGAACTTTTAACGTGCCTAACTCATTATAAATATTTCTTTCGGCAATTTCTGATGAGTTCACAAAATCAGCAATCTCTTTTGAAAAATCAAGTGGTACTCCTCGATAATTTTCTACTTTGTCGATTTTCAAACCTTCTCTATTCGTTTGAACTGAGGAGCCTTGTAGATTTGATAAAACTTCCGCGTTCAAAAGATCAGCTAAAAAGGATGAAAAAGTCGATCTATAAAAAGTATTAACCTTGGAATATTCACTTCCTAAGTGAGAGTTCAAACTGGATATAGTTTTATGTAAAGGAGCGTGTGGGTAAGCAACGACATCGTTCAATAGTTGGGTTTCGAAAGTAGAGTTATCAAACTGAGTATTTTTTTCCATCAAAAGATCATAAGAATAGTACGACGGAACGAACAGGGTAAGTAGCACTAAAAAAAAGATGGAAAAGTTTATAACTTTTTCTCTCATTTTAGTCTTTTTTCCAAAACTTTTAAACAACAAAACGGCTAAAAACAATAACACAAAGGTCACTATGTAACTTCCATAAAGAAAAGAAGATACTATATCTTTTATAGGATTGTAGAAAGTTAAAAGGTATACAAATTCGACCCCAAATACACTTAAAACTGTCACCCAAAGATACTTTCTTAAAAATAAGAATGTTATTAGAATCAAAACAGCATAGATGATAATTCTTATAAAAGAAATGTTGGCGCCGGCCTTGCCTTCCTCAATAAACATATAGGTAACTTGTTGTATTTGTTCGTTGGTTTCATTTATTAATGAATTGACATAATTGTAAGAGAGTTGATCTATTGCGATTTGGAGTGGCCTTCCGGTTATGCCTGATTGAGCAAGTTGTTGAATACCTTTTTCCAAACTTTCTTTATTTTCTAATATTATCTCATCGTATTCAGGATTAGTTTCTCCTTCATATATGTAAAAACTTGTATCCAAAATTTCCGCATCAGATTCGAACCTTTCAATATTTGTGAATGGAGCGGTTTCAACAATTCCTAAAGAATATATAATAACGTTGCCAAAGTAAGTTAAAGCATCATTTTCTAAAGATCTTGTATAATCTTGAACGGTTGCAAAGTAGGCAGGCATCGACCTTATCATTTCTTGTGTAATTTGTTCACCTGAAAGATCGGATTGAACATACACTAAGAACCCGGCAAAAGCCAATTTTTCTTCGATTGTTGTAAATTGAGACTGAACATTATGGTATATCTGAGATAGATAAGTTTGGACATTTGTAGGTCTATCAACGTATTCGGCGCTTCCTATCATCTGAGTTCTATAAAATCTGTACAATCCTAAATTGTTAAGTTCTTGAAAAAAAGAAACGAATTCTTCGTTTGAAGCACTTTCCTCTTCATTGTAGGCCTGCATGAGATTTGCATAAACATCTCTAACTGCTTCAACATCGATTGTAAAAGCTGTTAAGGAAAAAATGAGTGTAATTAATAAAATAACTAATTTCTTCATCTCTAGCCTCCAAATTATGTAATTATTTAGAACAACAAACAATGAATTAATTTTATTATATCATTTTTTTTGTAGTTGTTCAACCTAGGAATATCTTAATTATACTTGATTATTAGTAATTACATCCTTTTAAAAACGATTAAAGATGATTAAGAGCTTTTTCATTGAAAAATTGAAATAATTAAATGGGCTGTATAATAAAAATGGTTGATGAGATACTTGACAAAAGGGATAAAAAAAGATATCACTCCTCATAGAACAAAAAACAAAAAAATAAAAAGAGAGAGGAGTGATATCATGAGCAACAAAATTATAGCACAAATACTGGGTATTGACAAAGGTTTTAAGTTAAAAGAGAGAAAAGATTTGAGAAAAGATGGAGAGATTTATTTTGAAGTGGAATATTCGAAAAAGGTAGGGA
>NZ_JALY01000331.1:0-2428 GCF_002924615.1 Petrotoga halophila DSM 16923
TACAAGTCAAGGAACAAGTAAAGTATATTATCCTTCTCTTTTTCTTCCTATTTAAAATTGTTTTCCAAAAAAATTCTTTCTCATAGATAGCTTAATAAAATCCTATATATTCAACCTACTTCAGAAAGAAAAATCGAACCTTCACCTTTTCTATCATTTCAAATTCCAATATTCGCCTTTCCACTTCCATTCCTACCTACAACTTTCCTTCCTATCTCCACCTCTTTCATTCCTCTCCACCCCTTCCATTCCTCATTGGTAGGATAAAAAGTATGACATATCAGAGCTCAGAGACTGGGATATATTGTTTCCATTCCTTATAGGTAGGATAAAAAGAGTCACGCAGGGATGATGCATATAGCTCTCGAAAGTGGGTTCCCATTCCTCATAGGTAGGATAAAAAGTTATGTAAATCTTCAAATGAAGATATAAGAAAATTTGGTTTCCATTCCTCATAGGTAGGATAAAAAGTAATATATCGGACGAAAAGCCCGTTACAATGATAAAGTTTCTATTTCTCATAGGTAGGATAAAAAGCATTTAGTGGCTATATGATTTATTCTCATAACGGGGGGTTTCCATTCCTCATAGGTAGGATAAAAAGTCTGTTTCGAGGCAGGAAGATGCACAACAAACTAAAACTGTTTCCATTCCTCATAGGTAGGATAAAAAGAGGATGGATTTGGGTCTCGAAAGTCTTGATGATTTGGCGTTTCCATTCCTCATAGGTAGGATAAAAAGATTTTAAAAAATTTCTTTTTTTTGGTATATATAATAGTTTCCATTCCTCATAGGTAGGATAAAAAGCTATTATCCAAGCATTGATCATGAAATTTTGAAAAGGTTTCCATTCCTCATAGGTAGGATAAAAAGGAGTACGATTCACAAGGCAATATAATCAAAGCAACGTTTCCATTCCTCATAGGTAGGATAAAAAGGAGAAGAATGGGCTTTAGATGGAGCTGTTCTGAACAGTTTCCATTCCTCATAGGTAGGATAAAAAGTCGATCTCATAAACAAATATGAGGCTGATATGGAGAGTTTCCATTCCTCATAGGTAGGATAAAAAGTTTGACTGCCATTTCTCTGCCTCCATTTTTTTAATTTGTTTCCATTCCTCATAGGTAGGATAAAAAGTGATAGGGTATTTATTGACTATTGTTATATCCCTCCGTTTCCATTCCTCATAGGTAGGATAAAAAGAGAATACCTAAATCCTTTTATAAGAGATCTAAACTTAGTTTCCATTCCTCATAGGTAGGATAAAAAGGCATAAGATATCTATAAATACTATATCATAAATAATTACGATTGTCAAACAAAATTTTGAAAAATTGTTAACATTCAATTCAAATATACATGATATGATGCTTGTGACTTTTACCACTTGTCTGTCGATCCCCTAGGATTTTTACCTTATTGGAGATCGACAGACTTTTTTATTATTTTCTTTATCTTCTATTTTAAGGTCGCTGTAAATATTATAACTTTTTTTGTTTTTGAATAATTATAATATATAATAATGTTAAAAGATCTTTGGAAAAAGAAAGGAGCCAAATATGGTAGAAATTTTCTTTGTAGGGTTAGGAGGATTTTTTGGAGCGATTAGTCGATTTTTGCTTTCGAGGTGGGTAAGCTTGAAACTTGAGGGTGTTTTACCTTATGGTACTTTAATAGTTAATGTTCTTGGGTCTTTTCTTCTTGGATTTATAATGACCTTTTTCCTAGAGAAAGGTTTAACTCATCCTTACCTTAGATTGGCAATCACCACGGGATTTATCGGTGCTTTGACTACTTTTTCAACCTTTAGTTATGAGACAGTTGTTCTTATTGAAGAACGTGATTGGTTCTTTGCTGGAATGAATATCCTTTCGAATTTGCTCTTAGGTCTTGTTTCTGTTATGGGAGGCATTATTCTAGCAAAGGCTATTAGCTAATTCCGTTTCCTTAATAAATTTATTTAAATTGCTAGGTAGTCCATAGAAAGGAGAAAATTATGCAATATTCAGGAGAAGGCAAGATTTTAAAAATATATATTGGTGAAACAGATAAATGGAATCATGAGCCACTTTACCACGTTTTAGTTAAGAAGTTTAAAAAGGCTGGGATGGCTGGTACTACTGTCATTAGAGGCATAGAAGGTTTCGGCTTAAATAGTAGAATAGAAAGTGCACATATTTTACAATTATCCTCAGATCTTCCTTTGATAATAGAAGTGGTAGATGAGGCTAAAAAGATTGAAAAAATATTACCTGAGGTCCAGGAATTAGTTAAAGATGGATTAATTACTGTAGAAGATGTAAAGGTAATTAGTTATTCTAGCAGTAAAAAAGTAGATAAAGAATAGTTTCTGATAATAAAATCCATGTTATTAAAATTATTATAGCTAAGTCGTATTTGCGAAACAAAAACCCGGTGAGCATTTCCA
>NZ_JALY01000264.1:0-2311 GCF_002924615.1 Petrotoga halophila DSM 16923
GAGTTGGATAATACATATAGCCTATTTATACATAATCCAAATAATTCTTTTGATGTGCTATATGATAGATTAACAAAGAAAGGGGAAGATAGATATTCTCTAAGAGACGAGCATGATAAAGAATTAGAAAGAATAAGAAATAAAGATAAAAGTAATGATTAAAAAATCAAAGAGCAGACGATTTGAATAAAGAATTTTACGATTTTTGTATTTTAATAAACACAAAAGTCAAAGAGCGATAGCAAAAGAAATGGGAATACACAGAGCAAATGCTGAAGAGAAGGTATTTATTAAGTGAGAAAATAACAAAATGCTAAGGGACAGACTGAAATTCCAAGCAGGCTAGACAACTGTTAGGATTTCCTAAAGGGGGTCAGGTGAGATGGAGAAAATGGTTTTGAAAATATTTCAAATGGAAATTGAGCGACAATGTAAATTCGACATTATTGCTATAGAGCAAATAAAAACAGGATTATCAAATAAAGATTCAGATCTAGTATGGTATGCAATACAAAATTTTTTGGTAGCTGTAGGTAATATCTCCAAAATTTTTTGGCCAATAAATCAAAAATATGGGATGAGAGGCGAAAAGTTACGAAAAAGCTTAGGTATTGAAGATAATTCCCCTATACAACCAAGGAACTTTAGAAATCATTTTGAACATTTTGATGAAAGATTAGAGAAGTGGGCAGAATCTTCTGAAAGGCATAATTTTGTTGATTCAAGTATATTACCCCCGAATATGATAGCTGGAATAGACCAAAAAGATTTCCTTCGTATTTTTAATCCTACAACATGGACACTTACTTTTAGAGGAGATAAATATGAGCTGAAACCGATAATAAAGGCTATTTGCGAGCTTTATTCAAAAGTTTCAACCGAAGCGAGTAAACCATGGTGGGAGTAATATTTCGCCGTCACCTAACAGCGGATAAAAGAAAAATTCGAGTTACCCCAGATCCAATGGTTGTTGAACTTCTTTCATCTGCAGGACGTTATATGCAATATTGTTTAAAGAAGAAAAGGTTAATCTTGTGGAAAGGCTGACCATAAAGTAAAGGAGGTCGGGAAGAAAAAATGACTGATAAGGAATGGTTCAAAAAAGGTGTTGAACTTAGCGAGCTTGGGAGGTATGAAGAGGCGTTAAGGGCTTTTGAAAAAGCCATTGAGATAAATCCGCAAGATGACAAAGCCCGGTTTGGCAAAGGTGTTGCACTTGGCGAGCTTGGGAGACATGAAGATGCGCTAGAGGCTTATGAGAAAGTCATCGAGATAAATCCGCAGTTTGCCGAATCCTGGTTCGCCAAAGGTGTTGAACTTATCAAGCTTGGCAGATATGAAGATGCGCTGAAGGCTTACGAGAAAGCCATCGAGATAAATCCACAGTATGCTGATGCCTGGGTCAACAAAGGTGTTGAACTTGGTGAGTTTGAAAGACATGAAGAGGCGCTGCAGGCTTACGAGAAAGCCATTGAGATAGATCCAAAAAATGCCTTGGCATATACCAACTTAGGAGAACTATTCTTTAAATTTGGAAATCTTAAAGAGGCTTCTGACAATGTTGATAACGCGCTCAATATAGATGAGGAACTTGTTCCTGCATGGAGTTTACAAGGCAGAATCAAAATCGAAGAAAAAGACTATGATACTGCAAGTGAATCCTTTAAACAGGCAATGACTTTGGATTCAAGTAATCCAATACATTTCCTCTGGTATACTTATACTAATTATCTCAAGGCAGAATTCTCCTTGGATTCAGAAGATAAAAAGTATCAAGAAGAAATCACCACAATCATAAGAAACCTGGAAAAGATGAATGAAACGTTGTCGAAAAACTCAAAACAGGGAAAAGAAATAAGGGCTTATGTTCTGTATTTTTTAGGGCACTTCTACCTTAAGAGCAATGACATTTTTACAGCAAAAGAAAAACTTGAAGAGTGTATCAAATTAAAATCAAAATCTCCAATAGAGGCACCCGCGCGTGAATTGCTCGACAATATTTGGAACTATCAAATTAGGCCATCCTTGTGGCGCTGGTGGTTTAATTCCCCTTTACATCGCTGGCTTAAGAGAATTGGATTTTCTATTCTTTTACTGCTTATACTGCTTATTCTTGCATTATTGCTGCTTCACCTATTTGTTCCTGAGTGGTATCTTTCTATTCAAATAAACTGGTCTCTTTCTGTATTTCTTATTGTGTTTTTAATCATTATCCTTTTTTTACCAAACATAAAACGCATTCAGATAAAAGATATTGAAATAGAACTACACTCCCCTCCTCCCATTCCTGTTTTATCTCCTATGGTAATGG
>NZ_JALY01000014.1:0-2976 GCF_002924615.1 Petrotoga halophila DSM 16923
GATCCTTTCTATTTGCAAAAGGAATTGCTAGATACCAAACTCAAAGCTATACTAGACGAAAGAGAAAAATTAATTGCCGAACAAAATGAATTACAAAAACTTTTAGACCAAATTTCACAAGAAAGTACAAAGTTAATGGCTCAAAGAGAAGAATTAGAAAAGTTAAATCAAGAATATCAACAAAAAATTGATCAATACAACGATTACAACACAAGAATAAATACCTTAGCCAATTGGCTCGCTAGATCAACCCCTCAACAAATTGCCAATGCTTTAAGTAGAGAAGAAGTAAGTGTGGAATTACTAGTTGATGCACTTGCAACCCTTGAATCAAAATCAGCCGCTGAAATACTGCAAGCCCTTGCGCTTGTTAACCCACAAAAAGCTGCTGAAGTAATTGCCAAAACGGGAGAAAAAAGGAGCGAATAATTTTGAATATTGCCTTAACTGATCTTATAACAAATTTACCTAAATCAAAAAACATTAATCATTTTACTGCGAATGCCTCTAATGCTAAAATAGAATCCTTCGATCAAAAACTTCAAGATATTTTTAGCAACATAGAAGAAGAAAGTCTTGGTTTTAAAAACTCTCCTATGCCTGAAAAAGAAGTGATAAATAATGATAAAAACAACGATTCTATCAAACTTTTAATTAAAACCGACGAAAAAACAAATAATAAGTCATCGATCACACTGAATACGATTGATTCGAAAGATTTAATAATTTCAAACACTAAAAAAAACAAAAAGATTCAATTGAACGTCGATCAATTACTCTTACTCATAGAAACTTTTACTAAAAACACTAAAGACATCAATGAAAAGGAATTATTAATTCAAGCTCAAAAAATATTATCCTCCTCTAAAACGGAGTTTACAGATGATGACATAGAGGTATTACAAAAAGCTTTTAGCATTATTATAAAAGAAAGAAAGGGTAGTAATAGTGAAATACCTCTAGAAGGTTTAATCAAGTATTCTAATTCCATAGAAGAAAGTCCCAATATTATGTTACAAAACAGCCTCCATTCAAAAGGTTCACAAGAAGCCAATCAGATTGTCAACTCTGATATCCAAAAATTATTATCTAGAATAGAAGAAAGCTTAAAAAGAACAAAAAACAAAAATGAAATTAATACACTAGAGCAAGCTCAAAAAATATTATCCTCCTCTAAAACACAACTTACAGAAGAAGACAAAGAGGTACTACAAAAAGCATTTAACATTATCATGAAAGAAAATAAGGCTAGTAATAGTGAAATAACTGAGGAAAGTCCCTCCACTATGTCACAAAACAACCTCCATTCAAAAGGTTCAAAAGAAACCAATCAGATTGTTGATCCTGATATTCAAAAATTATTATCTACAATGGAAGAAAGCTCAAAAAACGTAGAAAACAAAAATGAAACCAATACATTAGAGCAAGCTCAAAAAATACTCTCATCTTTTAAAACAGAATTTACACCTGACGAATTAAATATAATTAAAACTGCTATGGATATAATTAACACCAATAATTCAAAGACGGGAAACTCTTTATCAAGCATAATTGAAGAAACAAATCTCATAAACAATTCCTTGATTAAGGGAAACACCAATGAAATAAAGAATAATAAAAATGAGAATAATGATTCTATAAAATCAAAACAATTTGATTCAAAAGTGGATCTTTTAAATACAAAAAACAACTTCGGTAAGAATGTATATTTAGACCCTTATGAAACCAGAGAAAGCAATACAAATAAAGATAAAAAATCAGAATTACAAAAAGATAATACAGTAAAACTTACACCATCCAGTAATTTAGGAGACGTCAGCAAGAATTTAGATATCGAACAATTAAAAACCAATCCAAGCACTAATGAAATAGATTTAAAATCCCTACAAATCAACAAAAATAATATACGAGACGGTATCCCTACAACTAATCTAAAAGATTTAAACGCTCAAATAAAGGAAGTAATTATTTCTAAAAACACTCAAACTTTTCTAAACGAAAGTTTCTCAGTCAAAATATCTCCTCCAGACTTAGGAAAAGTTGATATTCAAATCTTAAAAAACGGGCAAGCTGTAACTGTTAATATATCAACGGAAACAGAAAATGCAAAAAATATTATATCAAAAACATTACAGTCTTTAGTTGGAAATTTAAGGGATGAAGGATACCAACCCATCAATATAAAAGTGAATGTCACACAAGAAGAACATTATTTAGCCGATCAAAATCAACAACAGCAACAAGAGCAAGAGCAGAAAAAATACAATGAAGATAACCAGAATGACGATCAGCCAGAAGAAGGCACCTACTACACCTTTGATGATTATTTAAGGAGTGATTTGAATGCTTAACTCAGTATCGATGGATTCTATATATCAAAGTACATATGATGCAAAAAAGGACAGAGAAATCAAAAAAGAATTAGACAAAGAAGCTTTTTTAGAACTGCTGGTTACAGAATTACAAAACCAGGATCCGACTCAACCGATGGAGAACAAAGATCTTGTAGCTCAGCTTTCTCAACTATCTTCCACTGAACAAATAACCAATATGAGCCAGGCAATTCAAGAAATGGTTAACTCCCAAATGTCGCTCAATAAATTGCAAGCTGCAAGCTTGATAGGAAAAACCGTTGTGGTGAATGACAACACGATTGTCTTGCAAAGTGGGGTAGCAGAAGGATTAAACTATGGATTAGACAACAGCTCCCAAGTATATTTAGAGATTTATGATTCAAAGGGACAAGTAGTTTACACAGAAGATTTGGGTGTGCAGGAAGCAGGGTTACACTCATATGTTTGGAGCGGAAGAAACAGCGATGGAATTATGATGCCTGATGGAGAATATCTCTATGGAATTTACACAGTAGAAAATGGCCAAATGGTTTCAAACTCTGGTGTAAAAAGTGGAACTGTCGAAGCGGTGAAGTTCTTAGACAAAGAACTTAACCTAATTATACAACGGTGAAATGTATAT
>NZ_JALY01000181.1:0-2487 GCF_002924615.1 Petrotoga halophila DSM 16923
TTCGCCCCGCTCCCCACCCATAAGGAAAAGAAAATAATCCTTTTTCCTAGCTTCCCAACCGTTAATTATCTGAAAAGTATACTAACAGATAAATTTTTTCTTATTCTGACTATCGCTTCTCCCAAAAGTTCAGAGGAGTTTAATTCCACAAATTTGTCAGGCAATTCTTTATGATATATTGTATCTGTAACAATTATTTTATCAATACTTGAATTTTGCAATTTTTCAACGGCATTTAGTGAAAATATCCCATGTGTAGCGGCAGCGATAATTTTTTTTGCACCTTTATTATGTAGAGTTTCAGCAGCAGCTACAAGAGATCCACCAGTATCTATTATATCATCAAATATTATACAATTAGCACCCTCTACCTCTCCTATTACGTTTATTACTTCAGCAACGTTATCTTTAGGCCTTCTTTTGTCGAGGATAGCTAAAGAAGATCCTAATTTTTGGGCAAACTTTCTAGCTCGTTTTACGCCACCAACATCCGGGGATACTACCACGGTGTCATGTTGTGTCAATTTCATTTCTTCTAAAAAATATTTTGAAAAAATCGGGAAACTCCAAAGATTATCAACTGGTATATCAAAGAAACCTTGGATTTGTTCGGCATGAAGATCAATTGTCACTACCCTAGTTGCGCCAGCAGTTGTAATTAAGTTGGCAACAAGCTTTGCAGTAATTGGATCTCTACCCCTGGCTTTTCTATCTTGACGAGCATACCCAAAGTATGGAATTATAACAGATATAGATGCAGCAGAAGCCCTTCTCAGGGCATCGATCATTATCAGCAATTCCATGATATTATTATTTACAGGCGGAGCTATGGATTGAATTAAATATACATCGAATCCTCTCACTGTTTCGTTAATTTTTACATTTACTTCACCATCTGCAAAAGTTGATACTTCGCAGTCACCCAATCTTGTGTCCATGTATTCGACAATTTTTTTAGCTAAAAGAGGGTTAGAGTTTCCTGCAAACACTTTGAATTGATTCTCTTTAGTTGACATTTTTATACTCCCTTCTCTACATTTTGTGAATCCCTTTTTAACACCCAATTTTCTTTGTTTATTTGATGTGCTCTTGCTAAGGTTAAAGCATTGTCTGGCACATCTTTTGTTATCACAGACCCAGCTCCTACAAGAGAATTTTTTCCAATATTAACAGGTGCAACTAAAGAGGTGTTACTTCCAATAAAGGCTCCATCATCTATAAAGGTCTTGTTCTTTTTCTTACCATCGTAGTTACATGTTATAGTTCCTGCACCAATGTTTACATTTCTCCCAACATAAGTGTCACCTAAATAAGTTAAATGCTGTGCTTTACTGTTGCAAGATATTTTAGTTTTCTTAGTTTCAACAAAATTACCTATTTTAACGTTTTCTTGCAACTCTGTTCCTTCTCTTAGCCTTGAAAAAGGACCTATAGAAACATTTTTTTGTATTCTACTTAATTCGCATTCTGAGCGAATTATTTTCACATTGTCTTCTATAATACAATCTTTGATCCTTGTTAATGGACCTATTTCACAATCTTTTCCAATGGTCGTTTTTCCGTATATAAATGTTTGAGGATAAATTATTGTATCAGCGCCAATACTTACATCAGCGGAGATGTATGTAGAATCTGGATCCTGTATTGTAACTCCATTTAGCATGTGTTTCTTTAAAATTTCTTTTCTTATCTTTTTTTCAGCTTCTGCTAACTGTATCCTATCGTTTATACCAATAACCTCTATTTCATTTTCTAATTCTACCACACCAACTTTTTCCAGAAGTTCAAAAACATCGGTTAAATAATATTCTCCCTGGGCATTTTGTGGAGTGATACGGTGTAAGGCTTCTTTTAATTGCTCTCCTTTGTAAACAGCAATTCCTGTATAAACTTCTTTTATTTGCTTTTCAGAAGTATCGGCATCTTTTTCTTCGACTATTTTGACAAATTTATCTTCATTTTTTATTATGCGTCCATAACCAGTTGGATCCTCTAGTCTTACTGAGAGTATGGTCGAACTGTTATTATCTTTTAAATGTCTTTCAATGAGAGAATTTAAAGTTTGGCAAGAGATAAATGGCACATCGCCGTAAAGTATCAAGATATCGCTATCATCGAGAAATTGTTCTGCACAGAGTACAGCATGACCCGTTCCTAATCTTTCTTTTTGCTCAAAAATTTTAACATTTTCATCCAACAATTCTTTTACTTGATCCTTTCCATTTCCTAAGACTATCCCGATATCTTCGGTTATTTTTTTTGCAACATCTGTAACCCAATTTATCATTGGTTTATCTAGAATTTTATGTGCAACTTTTGGAATCTTTGATTTCATTCGTTTTCCTTGCCCAGCGGCAAGTATTAATACTTTTATATCTACCTCCTCCTTTCATAATTTTTAGCGCCCCTACCCCCGCTCCCCACCCTTCTTAAGGAAGGGACCTGCGGTCCCTAAGTCCAACAAGGGGTGGAGGGCTTCGCCCTGTG
>NZ_JALY01000228.1:0-2299 GCF_002924615.1 Petrotoga halophila DSM 16923
CCCTTCGCCCCGCAGCCCACCCATAAGGAAAAGTAGAAGACTTTGCTCTTTCACCTTGTTCCCCACCCATATAAGAAAAGGAATCAGTGCTTTTCCCCTCAGTCCGTCTATAAGGATAAAAAAAGGCTTTACCCTTTCACTTGACAGCCATCTATCATTCTCTAGCTATATTCATCAGAATTGCTCAAAAGATTCTCAATTACTTGAGGATAATATTGATGCTCTAACTTATGAATTTCTTCCTCCAACTTTTCAAGATCCCAATTTTTGTCTACTTTTAACTTTTTTTGTAATATGATTTTCCCAGTATCAACTTCCTCTTCTACGTAATGAATTGTTATTCCTATATATTCTTCTTTATTATTATACGCCCTTTCTATTGAACGTAAACCAGGGTATTTCGGCAAAAGAGAAGGATGAATGTTTATTATTTTATCGGCATAATATCTAACTATGTAGCCTGGTAATATTCTCATATATCCTGCTAGTACCATTAGATCAAAATCTAGATCTTTTAAACGATTAAAAAGATAATCATTGTACTCTTTTTTTGATTTGAAAGTGCCATAATCTATTATTTCATAATCTATTCCCAATCTTTTTGCCCTTTCTACCACCTGAGCTTTCTTGTTATCCGTTATCAATTTAATTATACTAATTTTGGAAGATTTCGAAAAGTATTTACATATAACTTCAAAATTTGTCCCGTTACTTGAGGCTAAAATTACTATCTTTTTCACAGTATATCGCTCCTAATAAATTTGTTCATCAAAGGATCTTAACTTTTTGGTTTGAATCGTTTGCCGATTTCACTTCTCCAATAATGAAAAAATCTTCCCTCAAAACAGATTCCAATATTTTTGTAACTTCAGAAAGATTATCTTCAGGAGCAACATATATCATACCGATACCCATGTTGAAGGTTTTGAACATTTCTTCATCAGAGACACCTGATTGTTTGATACTTTCAAAGATAGAAGGAGTCTCCCAATTAACCTTTATCTCTGCGCAAAAACCATCAGGAATTATTCTGGGCAAGTTATCGATTATTCCCCCACCCGTTATATGGGCGGCACCTTTTATATAATTAAGCAACGTTAAAGTTTGTTTAACATATATTCTTGTAGGGTTTAAAAGTTCTTCCGTGAAGGGAATTTTTCTTTCATCCAGTAATTTTCTAACCAAAGAATAGCCATTTGAATGTATCCCGGATGAAGAAAGACCAATAAGCTTATCACCTGACACTATCTTTGAATAATCGAATATGTGATCTTTTTCAACTATTCCAACAGCGAAACCAGCGATATCTTCACTCTCGTTTTTAAAAACACTTGGCAATTCGGCAGTTTCTCCGCCTAAAAGAACACACTCATATTCATCTAAAATATTTTTTAAATGTCGAATAAAAGAGACAAAATTATTTTTGTTTAAGTTTGATGTAGAGAAATAGTCTAAGAAAAATAAAGGCTTTGCCCCCACGCAAACCAAATCGTTTAAATTCATTGCCACTAAATCTTGGGCGGCTATATCCCATCTTTCATACTTTCTTAACAATTGAAGCTTTGTACCTATTCCATCAGAAGTAGCTACTAAACAAGGGTTTTTATAATTGGATATTTCATCTTTCAGAGGAAATATCCCCGCATATGCACCTATATTGGAACCTATAAACGATCGGATTTCTTTAATTGATTCGTTAGCTTTGTCTATATCTACACCAGAGTTTTTATAAAACATAAATTGCCTCCCAATTTTGGTTATAGTGTCTTCTATGAAATTTGCTCCCCTTCGCCCAGCTGCCCACCCTTTTTGGGAAAGGACCTGCGGTCCCTTAGACCCTGGTGGGTGGAGGGCTCCGCCCTGTGACCCTTTTAAAACTAAATATTTAGTGAATTAATTGTTTGCATGGTTTTCTTGTAAGCCTTGTCTAGTCTTAGTTAGCGCCCCTTCGCCCCGCAGCCCACCCAAAAAGATAAAAGGGGATTTTGCCCCTTGATCCCGCTCCCCACCCATTTTAAAAATTTTAATCTTTTATAAAACAGTGAAAACAATAATTCTTTCCCTTTTCACCTAAAGAAGCAAGTAAATTCTCCAAAGTAATAAAATTAAGAGAGTCTGCATTAAGAATTTCTCTAATTTCTTCAACCGTTTTAGTTGCGCAGATTAATTCTTCTTTCGTAGGAATATCAACCCCCCAATGGCATGTATTAACAACCATTGGAGAGGCTATTCCTATATGAACTTGTTTAGCGCCATTCTCCCTTAGCATCTTCACTATATGTTTCATCGTTGTTCCTCT
>NZ_JALY01000332.1:0-1574 GCF_002924615.1 Petrotoga halophila DSM 16923
ACTATCCAACAGCTTGTGGAGACACTTATTAAATTTATTCCAATATGAAACATTCATACGTATGCAAAGGTAGCTAGGATAAAAACAAATAAAATGGTAAAAAACGTAGAAATTCCTTATTGCCTTAATAAATTTAGTTTAACTTCGGCTTAATTACCCACAGTTTTTGTGTTAGAACCTTATATTTTTTAAATAAAAAAGTCCCTTCATGAATTTACAATTCAAGAAGGGGTTTTAATTCTAAATTAGGTTAATCATTTATTAAAATTTTTTGAAAGGGCATCAACTGCTAAGATTGCATCTTTAACCATTTCTGCATCTACAGCAAATGGCATATTGTGGATTGTCTCATCTTTAGAGCAGCTTGCTTCTGCTACTTTAAGAATTTTATTATCAGTAACCTCAGTTATTCCCAGGTCAGCAAGGGTAGTCGGTAAACCAACTTCTTGGCAAAAATTCATAACCTTTTCTATTTCGGCTGGATCTCTACCTTCTAATACCATCTGGACTAAAGTAGAATAAGCTACCTTTTCACCGTGAGTTTTAGCATGTGTTTCTTCTAAAACCGTGAAACCATTATGGATTGCATGAGCTGCAGCTAAGCCACCACTTTCAAAACCAAGTCCACTTAATAAAGTATTAGCTTCGATAATTTTTTCTAATGCTTCAGTTACTACACCAGCCTCAGCTGCTTTTTTAGCACTAACTCCATATTTTAATAATGTATTATAACAAAGCTCAGCTAAATAAAGAGCTGTCATTGTTGGTGTTCCACCTGACATCGCCGTTTTTCTAGTTACAGCTGAAGCAGTAGCTTCAAAATAAGTTGCCAGCGCATCGCCCATTCCAGAAACTAAAAATCTAACTGGTGCTTTTGCTACAATTTCAGTATCAACAATCACTATATCCGGGTTTTTAGGTAAGAATAGATATTCCTCAAACACTCCATCTTCTGTGTAAATTACAGATAATGCACTGCAAGGAGCATCTGTGGCTGCAATAGTTGGTACAATAACTACTGGGAGTTGAGAATAATAAGCTACAGCTTTAGAAGTATCTAACGTCTTACCCCCACCCATTCCAATTATTATATCTGCATCTTCTGCAGCAGCTTTTTTCTTAAATCTTTCTATCTCTACTTTTGAACATTCCCCTTTAAAAAATTCAATCTCATAATCAAAATTCTTCAGACCTGTTTCCAAATCAGCTAAAAATAATTCTTTAACTATAGGATCAGCTATTATTAAAGCTTTTTCTCCAAGATTTTTAATATAGTCTCCAATTTGCTTAATCACTTTTTTGCCCTGAACATATTTTCCTGGCGATGTTAAAACTTTTGTCATTAAAAACACCCCTTTATGATAATTTTTTCACAATCAAATTATACTACAACATTTTTTGAATGTCAAATTAAATTCATTCAAGTGACGACACGGTTGATAAATGTTCAAAAAATACACTTGACTGGATAGGAAAAGCTGTTTTAAAAACTATCTACGATCTAGACAACATGAGTCAAGAAGTTTCGGTACAAGTAAAAGGCAAAATTATAAACAATCATTTCAAGTTAGTCG
>NZ_JALY01000333.1:0-2435 GCF_002924615.1 Petrotoga halophila DSM 16923
TCTATATACTTCTTAGTCAATCTTTCTAATGGTTGATTTTTGTTCACTTTATCAGAAACTACTTTTAGTACATATATCTGATGTACGTTCAAAAATTTTGAAGCAATCTGAAAAAAAGCCGATGATTCCATGTCCACCAGATCTTCTTCAAATTCGTAATCAACGTTGAGCGTATCTATACTTTGTATGGAGCCTTCTTTTAGATTGTGTTTAACTAAGATATCAGTATAGTACTTCCTTTTTTTCTCGTAATCTACTACTTTATTGACTAAAACTAGATCGCCAACATTAAATTTGTTATTTAAACTACCGCATATTCCTAAATTTATTACATAATCACTATGATTCACGCCTTTTAAGGTATCTTTCAATAGATAAGATGTAGCTCCGGCTGCGTTGATTTTTCCTACGCCTGATATTACAAGATTGACTTCGTCGTTGTGATAAGTCTCAAAAGGTTTATCTGTTGTTTTTTTTAAATTTAGATATTTTATAATCGATTGTGTTTCAATACCCATGGCAGAGATTATATAAAGCATGCAATTCCCTCAGAATAGTTTCTTTTCTCTTAAGTTGGCCCTTTCTTTTTGTTGAGTTAAACTTTCCACCTCACCACCTTCAAGAGAAAAGGTGATTTCGTATGATCCATCGATCAGCAAAAATATATTCACTTTTAATTCATCCACGTACTTTTTTAGAATCTCGTATTCTAACTTTTGGCCTGAAGAGAATTTGAAGTGTATTTTATCGTTTTCAATTTCTGGATTTGAATAAAGCAAAGCAAAGTATATCGCCATGTTGGACTTCTTCTCGTGTGGGTCACTGAAGTAATCAAGAATTTTCTTCATAATGGGATGTTGAGTGTCGTTGGAAACGGGTTCTGTGGTAACTTGTTTTTTATATGGGGTTTTTTCTTTCTCATAAGACATAGGTGAAGGCGTAGTTGAATTTTTATGCATGAAATCTAAGATCTCCACGTCGAAAATCAACCTTTTATTTTCACTGTATTTTAAATCTTTAAGTATATCGTTGAATGCGCCCATTAGTTGAATTAAGTTATCTTTTTTCTCAGTAATTAATGAATCAAATATGTATTCTATGGATTGCTCCAAAAGAATTTCTGGGTCTTTTCCTAAATTGAATAGATCTTCAGATTGTGCCAAGAATTCATCGATTTTTGAATTTGAAACATTTTCTACGAATTGAGCGATAAAATTTTCATCGAATAAACCTAGTATGTCAAGGGTGTCTTCGTGGGTGATCTTCATCTCTCCAAATTTTTCTACTTGTTCCAACATCGAGATGGCATCTCTCATCCCACCTTTCGCCTTTTTAGCTATGATTTCTAGGGCATCTAACTCATATTCTATACCTTCAGAGCTAGCTATATTTTTCAACCCTTCTATTATTTCTTTCTCGCTTAAATTTTTGAAGTTTATGATTTGAGCCCTAGAAATGATGGTATCAGGGACTTTTTCCAAATTGGTGGTTGCTAAAATAAAAATGACATGCGAGGGTGGTTCTTCTAACGTTTTTAACAAGGCGTTGAAGGCTTCTCTTGTTAACATATGAAATTCATCGATTATATATACTTTGTATTTCCCATAAACAGGCCTGTAATTGGAAGAGTCCCTGATGTTTCTGATTTCGTCTATTCCTCTGTTTGAAGCTGCATCCATTTCTATTACATCCAAAAAACTGTTATTGTTTATAGAAACGCAGTTCTCGCATTTGTTGCATGGATTGTATCCTTGAGGATCCTTGCAATTTAATACTTTGGCAAGTATCCTGGCTGTAGTGGTTTTTCCTGTGCCCCGCGGACCCGAGAAAATATATGCATGAGAAACTTTTTGCTTGTTTAAAGCATTTTTGAAGTATTTTACGACATGAGGTTGCCCTAAAATCTCATCAAAATCTAAAGGCCTATATTTTCTGTATAAATTGTTGTTCATGAAATTACCTCCGAATTGCCAACAAAATTTAAATTGTACACCTTGATTTTTATTAGTGATAAAACGTCGTCTTTGTTATTTTCTGATATTTCAAATATAAAATAAACTTCGTCTGAAAATTTTTGTTCAGTTATTTTGAAGTTGTTTTGTTTTTGCATGAGGTTTTGTATGAAGGAAAAATTACTGTAGTCACATTTTGCCTCGTAAATAAATGTCTTCTCATAGGTAACCACTTTAGAGGCTTTAACAACTTCTTCAGCTGTTTTAGAATAAGCATCTATTAAACCGCGAATCCCTAATTTCACTCCTCCAAAATACCTCGTAACTACTATCGCCACGTTTGATAAGCTAAATTTTTCTATTACACCGTAAATAGGTTTCCCCGCGGTGCCAGATGGTTCGTTGTTATCAGAGTAATTAGCGATTTCTCTTCCTTCCTCATGCACTTTATAAGCCCAACAGTTGTGTGTGGCGTTATTATAT
>NZ_JALY01000030.1:0-7935 GCF_002924615.1 Petrotoga halophila DSM 16923
AGCCCACCCATCTAAGGAAGAAAGTTATAATCCTTTACCTAGCTGAATCGAAACGGGCTTCGCCATGTACCCCTTACTGTTTAATAATCAACAATAATTATATCACAAAAAAAGTCGGAATTAAACTAAAAATTTTAAAAGCGGCTAAAGCCGCTCTTTTATATATCATCTTTGAATTTTTGCCAACTCTTCAAAATTTCCTTTCAACGATTTATACAAATTCTTATAAATTCCATAATAATCATCGTAAATCTTTGTATCTTGATAATTAGGTTCAATAATTTCTTTGAATCTTACCCATTTTAAAACATCTTCAAGCTTTTGGCCATCTCCTACTGCAGCCAACATAGCTGCTCCATACGCACCGCCTTCATCAATTTTAGGCATTTTAACGGGTATTTTGAAGTTTGTTGCAACAATCTTTGCCCAACTTTTATTTTTGGCTCCTCCTCCAACTATCCTCATATCTTTTATCTCTGTTTTTTCCTTTATAAGTTCAAAGGAATCCCTAAGGCCAAAGGTTATACCTTCCATGGTTGCCCTTAATATGTCGTTTTCAGTATTCAAAGAAGAAATCCCAAAAAAAACACCTCTCGCGTTAGGATCTCTATGTGGAGTTCTTTCACCGTTTAAGTAAGGAAGAAAAATAATACCGTTTGAACCTGGTACTGATTGGTTTATTCTTTCTTCTATTTCTGCCCAATCCAAACTTGGAAAAAATCTATTTTTAACCCAATTTAGAGAATGAGCAGCTGAAAGCATTACCCCCATGTAATAATATTTATCTTTTATTACATAGTTAAAGTAATGTATTTTTCCTGATAAATCAGGTTCCTTTTTTTCAGTAAGAGTTAGAACAGTACCCGAAGTTCCAATACTAACCATCGACTCTCCTGCTTTCGATATACCTATCCCAAACGCAGCTGATGCATTATCTGCTCCTCCTGAAACAACTTTTGTGTTCTTCCATCCTAATTCTTTTTGTAGGTTTTCTTTTATTTCACCTCGAATCCCATAAGAAGGATACAATTCAGGCATTATATCCATATTAATACCAAAAGTTTCAAATATCTCTTCATCCCAATAATTTGTTTTTACATTAAAACAAGCTGTTCCAGACGCATCGGAGTAGTCTATACCAATGGTTCCTGTTAGCTTAAAAACTATATAATCCTTAGGTAGAAGAATCTTCTTTATTTTGTTAAAATTATCTGTTTCATTTTCTTTTAACCACAGTATTTTTGGGAAAGTGAAACCCTCCAAAAAGGGATTGCCTATTTTGGAGATAACCTTTTCTTCACCACCAAAAGCTTCTGTAGCTTCTTTGCATTGGGGAGTGGTTCTTTGATCACACCAAAGGATTGCGGGCCTAATAGGTTTATTATTTTCATCCAAAACCACTAAACTATGCATTTGTCCGGAAAACCCTATTACATCTATTTGATGCGTTCTGGACACTTTTTTTAATATGTCGTATACACCAATCCACCAATCTTCAGGGTCTTGTTCAGCCCATGCAGGTTTGGGAACTTTCATTTCTAATGGATAGGAATAACTATCCAAAACTTCTCCTTCTTCAGATACAACTAAACCCTTCAATCCGGTTGTCCCGACATCTATTCCTAAATATTTGTGCAAACTGATCACCTCATTCTATATAACAGCTTTTTCTGCAAAATCATCCATCACCCTTAAATTTGCTCCCGTTAGACATGCTGTATCTATATCAAAAAATGGTCTCAAAGGTTTTTTAAAAGATTTTAATGCTGGTTTCAGAGTTCGCGTCCTTATAATATTTTGAATCTCTGTGAAATAATCATCAGGAAAAAGATACCCATACCCCCCAAAAATTACAAACTCAGGATTCAAGATATTTATTAAATTAACTGTTCCTACTCCTAAATAATACAACATCTGTTTAATTATTTCATTGGCGTTTCCTTCCTTCTTTTCGGCTTTTAAAAGAAGATTCCTGAATTTTTCTTCGTAATTGTTGCCTTCCAATCGTCCATTGCTGTATTCGTATATCTTAGAAACGGTATCAATTGAGGCAAACGTTTCCCAACATCCTTGATTATTGCAAAAACATTTTACTCCATCTTCATCGATGCTCATGTGACCAAATTCACCCGCTGTGTAATTAGGTCCCAAATGAATTTGACCGTCTATAAGCAAAGCTCCTCCTATTCCCTGAGATATGAAAACATAGACTCCATTGTTTAGGTTTGCGATATTTTTGTTAAAATACATCTCTGCTTGTAGAGCTAACTTTGCCTCATTTGCAGCGAAAATTGGTTTGTCACATTGAGGTAGTTCTTTCAAAATTGCTCCTCTAAGATCGATCTCACTCCAATTAAAATGGGGTACGTATTCGATAATCAAGTTTTTCCTATCGATCATTCCTGGAAAAGAAAAAGAAAGGCCTACTATATTATTCCCATTAGCATTTTCATATATTCTTTTTATCTCAACAGCTAATTTACCAATAAAAACATTAAAATTTTTTGGGGTTTCAAATTCAACAATCTTATTTATTGAATTGTTCATATATCCAAGACCTACGACTGTTTTTTCAACTCCAACCTTAACGATAATGGAAGCAGCAACACCTTTTGCTGCTTCCAGTTTTATAGGTTTCCTTCCAACCCCTTTAGAAGATTTTCTATCTCCTTCTTCTATTAATTTTTTAGAAATTAAATCATACGTTATCTTTGTCACAGTACTTTTATCCAAACCTGTAAGCTTAGAAATCTCATTTCTTGAAATTCCAGAATAATATCTGATTAAATTGAAAACCATTAATTTGTTTGAATATCCCATTCTTTCTGCATTGATTTTCTTTATCTTCAAAACAAAGCCTCCTGATTTATTGTCTATTCGTAGATATACAAATTTAATAAGTTTTCCAAATATTCTTGTCTTCCCGATTTTGGTACTCCCACTTTTTTATCTAGTACATACTCTTCGAGTTCTTTGAAATTAGTTCGTCCATCCACTATCTTTTTACCCATTCCTTCATTAAAACTATTATACCTTTTTTCTACAAAGTCTTCCAAAACTTTGTCTTCTAAAATCTTATTGGCTAATATCAATCCTAACGCAAATGCATCCATTCCTGCTATATGAGCGTAAAACAGATCAATATTTTCGTAAGAAGGTCTTCTAACATGTGAGTCAAAGTTCAAACCACCCGGAGCTATTCCTCCATTCTTAAGTATTTCATACATTGCCAAAACGTTTTCAAATACGTTTGTTGGGAATTGATCTGTATCCCATCCCAACAATAGATCACCCATGTTAGCATCAACGCTTCCCAATATATTATTTATCCTTGCATACCTTAATTCATGTTGAAAAGTATGACCAGCAAGAGTGGCATGATTTGCTTCTATATTGAACTTGAAATACTTATCAAGATCGTACTTTTGTAAAAATGCATAAGAGTTCGCAACATCAAAATCATATTGATGTTTTGTGGGCTCTTTTGGTTTGGGTTCTATCAAAAATTGGCCATCAAAACCAATTTCTTTGGCGTAATCTACAGCCATGTGTAAAAAATTAGCCAAATTGTTCAATTCCAACTCCATATTAGTGTTTAAAAGGGTTTCATATCCTTCTCTTCCACCCCAGAAAACGTAATTTTCACCATTTAATTCCTTAGTTATTTCAAGTGCTTTTTTCACCTGTGCAGCGGCATATGCATATATATCTGCATCACAAGATGTAGCTGCACCCTGCATAAACCTTGGATGAGTGAAAAGATTTGACGTTCCCCAAAGAAGCTTTATACCTGTTTCTTTCATTCTCTCCTTTATTCTTTCTACTAATTTATCTAATAACTTATTTGTTTCTCTCAACGTTTCTTGTTCATCAACTAAGTCTCTGTCATGGGTACAAAAATACTTAACCCCTAATTTGCTCATGAACTCAAATGCTGCATCACATCTTGCGTAAGCTTTATCTAACGGATCCGAAAATTTGTTCCATTCTCTGTTGGCACTTTCGACCCCGAACATGTCCCTTCCTTCTGCAGTGAAAGTGTGCCAGTATGCCACAGAAAATCTCAAGTGTTCTTCCATAGTTTTATTACCAATTTTTCTCTCGGGATCATAATAATGAAAAGCTAGTGGATCCTTTGATTCCTTACCTACATACTCAACCTTTTTAATATCTTTGAAGTATTCTGCCATTTTAAGACCTCCTATATGTTATTTTGCAAATAGTTATGCCTCTTTCTTTTTACTTGCAACATCAAACCATACTGCAAATATTAATACTAACCCTTTTATAATAGACTGCCAAAACACAGGGACATTCATAAGACTCATTCCATTGTCTAAACTTGCCATAACAATCGCTCCAATTACTGCACCAACAACAGTACCAATTCCACCCATTAAGCTTGTACCACCTATAACACACGCAGCTATTGTATCTAACTCCGCTCCTTCTCCGCCTGAAACTGATGCAGCATTAAGTCGAGAAGTTAAAAAAATACCTCCAAAAGCTGCTAACAATCCATTAATCATAAAAACTATAAGTGTAATCTTTTTTACGTCTATCCCAGACAAAGTTGCCGCCTGACTATTGCCACCAATTGCATATATATATCTTCCAAAAACTGTATTTTGAGAAATATAAGTAAAAAATATTAAAAGAATAAGAGTTATTAATACGGGAAAAGGAACTCCTCGATAAGAATTAAAAATTAGAATAAAAATAGCTATTAATATAGTATAAGCTAATAACTTTAAAAATTCCACTTTTAAAGAAGGAGCATTTAATCCATGAGATTTTTTCTTTTTCCATGAATTAAGTTCTGCTACAATTATAAAAATAGCACCGATAACTCCTATTATTATCCCTATAATATTGGACAGATAGCCCTTCCCTAGAAACTCAAAAAAACCTCTCATTGGACCAATAGTAGTACCTTTTGTAATTCCTAATAGTATTCCTCTGAAAATGAGCATACCACCTAATGTAACAACAAAGGCTGGAACTCCTCGATAAGCTACCCAATATCCATTCCATAAACCTATCAAAAGTCCAATACCTAAAGTAATGAGGATAGAAATTAAGGGATCCATTCCGAACCACACGTGCAAAATTGCTACAATGCCCCCTGTTAGTCCTACAATAGAACCAACCGAAAGATCTATTTGGCCTAATATTATAACAAATACCATCCCCATTGCTAATACTGATAGAAACACTGATTGTCTAAACAAATTAGAAATATTTCTAGCGCTTAAAAAAGAACCTTCGGTCAAGATGGCAAAAAAAACCCAAATTACTATTAAAGCTATTATCATCATGTATGATCTTAAATTTAAATTAATCTTTTTCTTTTTCAAAATACCCCTCCTCCTTCAGTCGCAGTTGCAAGGTACATAACTTCTTCTTGGGTTAAATCGTGATTAATATTTTCTAATTCTCCCATAAATTTACCTTCATGCATAACTATTACCCTATCGCTCATACCTATTATTTCTGGTAATTCAGAAGAAATCATAATTATTGATATACCTTGAGATGTTAAATCATTCATTAATGAATATATTTCTTGTTTAGCCCCAACGTCTATTCCTTTTGTAGGTTCATCCATAATCAATATTTTTGGTGTCCTTATCAAATTTCTACCAAGTAAAACTTTTTGTTGATTTCCCCCACTTAAAGTAGTGATATTCGCTTCTGGAGAAGAAGCTTTAATATTTAATTGTTTGATCATTCTAAGAGCTTCTACTATTTCGTCTTCTTCAGATATTTTAAAATAACTACCGAACTCTTTAATAAAAGTAATTGAAAGGTTTTGCCTTACAGATAAATTGGGAAATATCCCCAAATTTTTCCTATTTTCGGATAAATAAGCTATTCCTAGTTCTAACGCTTGCCTTGGTGAACTTATTTCTAATTCTTTAGCGTTCAAAAATATCTTTCCTCTTTTATTACTCGAATTGAATCCTATTATACTAGTCATTAATTCTGTCCTACCGGCACCAACTAATCCGAAAAGACCTAATATTTCTCCTTTTCTAAGGTTAAAACTAACATCTTCAACGACTTTTCTTTGAGGATCATATTTCTCATAAAGTGTATAATTACTCACTTCAAATACTATTTCGTTGGGAATATAACTCCTTTTGGGGAACATTTGATTTATTTCTCTCCCCACCATCATTTTTATGAGATCACTTTCTTTTACTTCACTAATCGGCTTTGTGTCAATTAATTTACCATCTCTTAAAACGCTGACTGTGTCAGCTAACTCAAAAATTTCGTCAAGCTTATGTGAAATATAAATAGAGGTGATCCCTTCAGATTTCAACTCTTTCAAAATATCAAATAATATCTTTGTTTCATTTTCTGTTAAAGAGGAAGTTGGTTCATCCAAAATTAAAATGTTGCAATTTTTAACTAACGCTTTAGCAATTTCAATTAACTGTTGTTTTGCGGAACCTAAGTATTTTACTTTAGTAAGAACATTTTCATTCTCCATCTTCAATTTTTTTAACCATTTCTGAGTTTCCTTGATCATTTCATTCCAATCTATCGAAACACCTTTTACAATAGCTTTTCCCATAAAGATGTTTTCAACGATATTTAATTCATCAAATAGACTCAATTCTTGGTGAACAACAGCTATCCCAGCTTCTTCGGCCTCTTTAGGATTTCTAAATTTCACTCTTTCACCATGTAAATAAATTTCACCTTCATATGTTCCTAATGGATATATTCCACCTAAAATACTTATCAAAGTAGACTTCCCTGCTCCATTTTCGCCACAAAGAGCATGGATCGTATTTTCTTCTATTTTTAAATTGATATTTTCAAGAGCTTTTACTCCAGGAAACTCTTTTGATATGTTTTTCAATTCTAAAAGAGTGGCCATTTAATCACCTCAATTGTTATACGTCATAGAAATTAGACTGAGAGGGTTAGGGATTGACCCCTAACCCAAATATTCAAAATTTTGTTTAATCTACTTTCGGCCATTGAGATCTGGGAACATTTTTATATACATCTTCTAACTTATGAAAACCATCTTTTACAACTGTTTCTACAATGTTAGTCTTATCAACAGGAATAGGTTCCAAGAAGAAAGTAGATACCTCTTTATACTCATTGTTAATTGTTCCATTTGTTGGAATATGAATATCCTTAGCGGCTGAAACAGCCATAATAGCAGCCATAGTAGCGATATCCTTTATAGGTTTATAGACAGTCACTGTTTGTGTACCTTCAACTACTCTCTGGCAGGCAACCAAATCTGCATCTTGACCAGATACTAAAACTTTTCCTGCTAGTCCCTGTTCCTTTAATGCTTCTACCGCTCCTCCAGCTGTACTATCGTTGGAAGCAACAATAGCATCAATTTGATTTTGAGTTGCGGTTAATGCATTTTCCACAATTTTCATAGCTTCTTGTGCTGACCAGTCTTTTGCCCATTGGTCTCCTACTATTTCTATTGCTCCACTATCAATATAAGGCTGAAGAACCTTCATTTGACCTTCTCTAACAAAATGGGCATTCATATCGGTTGGAGATCCTCCAAGTAAGAAATAATTACCCTCCGGCTTCTTATCAACCAAATATTGTGCTTGAATTTCTCCGATTCTTATTGGATCGAAAGTAATGTAATAATCCAAATCACATTCCATTAAAAGACGATCATACGCAATCACTGGAATTCCATTGGCATGAGCCTCTTCAACCACACTTCCCATAATATAACCATCATGTGCAATAATAACTAATACATCAGCTCCCTGATTCATCATATTTTCTACCTGAGAAACTTGTAGTAAATCATCGTTATTGGCCGATTGTACAATAACCTTTGCACCAAGTTTTTCGGCGGTATCGACAAAAATATCCCTATCTTTTTGCCATCTTTCAAGTTGCAAATTAGCAACAGAAAGCCCAATCAATATT
>NZ_JALY01000288.1:0-1233 GCF_002924615.1 Petrotoga halophila DSM 16923
TTTATTGAGTGAGGGTGCAATTTTCATAGCGTAAGCGATTGCATGCGAACTTTCGAATGCTGGGATGATTCCCTCCAATTTCGTTAAAAGTTCGAAACCTTGCAACGCTTCTTCATCTGTTATGGATACGTACTGAGCTCTTTTTTCATCGTGTAGATAACTATGTTCAGGTCCCACACCCGGATAATCTAAACCTGCAGAAATAGAATATGCAAGTTGAATTTGACCGTCTTCATCTTGTAAAACGTAAGATTTACTCCCGTGAAGTACGCCTATTTTCCCCGCAGTCAAAGAAGCTGCATGTTGCCCAGTTTCTAATCCTTTTCCTGCGGCTTCCACTCCTATCAATTCAACATCTTTATCTTCTATAAAAGGGTAAAATATACCCATAGCATTACTGCCTCCGCCAACACATGCAACTATATAATCAGGCAGCCTTCCTTCTTTTTCTAAAATCTGATTTTTAGATTCATCACCAATAACCCTTTGAAAATCTCTAACTATTTTAGGATATGGATGTGGCCCTACAACAGAGCCTATAACGTAGTGCGTGTTTTCAACGTTTGTAACCCAGTCTCTAATAGCTTCATTTATGGCTTCCTTTAAAGTTTGGCTACCACTGTATACAGGCACTACTTTTGCTCCCAGCATCCTCATTTTGTATACGTTGAGGGCTTGCCTTCTGATGTCTTCTGCCCCCATGTAAACTATACATTCCAAACCAAATCTAGCAGCAGCGGTCGCTGTTGCTACACCATGCTGGCCTGCACCGGTCTCTGCTATTATTCTTTTTTTATTCATTTTTTTTGCAAGTAATACTTGCCCCAAGGCGTTATTTATTTTGTGTGCTCCTGTATGATTTAAATCTTCTCTTTTTAGATATATCTTTGGACCATTAAGGTATTCTGTAAATCTTTCAGCAAAATATAAAGGTGTAGGCCTTCCACAGTAATCTTTCAACAAACCTTGGTATTCGTCTATAAAATCAGGATCTTTTGAATATTTTTCGTGAGCTTCCTCCAATTCTTCAAGTGCCGGAATCAATGTCTCTGGAACGTATCTACCTCCATACTGACCAAAATAAGCCTTTTTCATAAAAATTCATCCTCCTTCTTGTTTTTTGCAATTTAAAAGTTTGTTATAGCACCCCTTCGCCCCGTTCCCCCACTCTTCTTTAGAAAGGGAACTGCGGTCCCTAACCCAGTGGGGGGTGGAGGGCTCCGCCCTGTGACC
>NZ_JALY01000163.1:0-1580 GCF_002924615.1 Petrotoga halophila DSM 16923
GACTAAAAAAATAGGAGGTGTTGAGATAAGATGGCAAAAATGTTAAAATTTAATGAAGATGCAAGAAGAGCTTTAGAAAGAGGCGTTAATACAGTTGCAGATGCTGTTAAAATAACTTTGGGACCTAAAGGAAGAAACGTGGTTTTAGAAAAGAGTTGGGGATCTCCAACTATCACAAATGATGGTGTTTCGATTGCTAAAGAAATTGAATTGAAAGATAAATTTGAAGCACTTGGAGCAGAGTTAGTTAAAGAAGTAGCTTCCAAAACAAACGATGTTGCGGGAGACGGGACAACTACCGCTACAGTCTTAGCGCAGTTTATGATTCAAGAGGGATTGAAAAATGTTGCAGCCGGTGCTAATCCCATATTGATGAGAAACGGTATCGCTAAAGCTACAGACACAGCTGTAGAACAGATAAGGAATGCCAGCAGAAAGTTATCTAGCAAAGAAGACATTGCACATGTAGCTTCTATATCTGCTAATAACGAAGAGATTGGAAATATTATAGCTGAAGCTATGGACAAAGTTGGACAAGACGGAGTTATAACCGTTGAAGACTCTAAAACGCTTGAAACTTATGTAGAATTCACAGAAGGTATGCAATTCGATAGAGGATACATCTCTCCATATTTTGTCACGAACACAGAAAAAATGGAAGCGGAAATGAAAGAACCTTATATCTTAATTACAGATAAAAAAATTTCAGCTGTAAAATCTATAGTTCCAATTTTAGAAAAGGTAGCTCAAGCTGGAAAACCGTTGGTAATCATTGCTGAAGATGTTGAAGGAGAAGCTCTTTCTACATTGGTTCTCAATAAGCTAAGGGGAACGTTGGAATCTGTAGCTGTTAAAGCTCCTGGTTTTGGAGACAGAAGAAAAGAAATGTTAAGAGATATTGCAATTTTAACCGGTGGTACTGTAATATCCGAAGAAATTGGTCTTACCTTAGAAGATGTTTCCATTAACGATCTAGGTCAAGCTGATTTGGTAAGAGTTGCAAAAGAAGATACTATCATTGTTGGAGGAAAAGGTGAACCTACAGCAATAAAAGAAAGAATAGCTCAGATAAAAGCTCAAATTGAAAATACAACTTCCGATTACGAAAAAGAAACATTACAAGAGAGATTAGCAAAATTATCTGGTGGGGTTGCTGTGATTAAAGCCGGAGCGGCTACAGAAACTGAGTTGAAAGAAAAGAAACATAGAATAGAAGATGCTTTATCAGCAACAAGAGCAGCTGTAGAAGAAGGAATAGTTGCAGGTGGAGGTGTAACATTACTCAAAGCCAAAAAAGCCGTTGAGGAATTTGCAAACACATTGTCAGGAGACGAAAAAATTGGTGCACAATTAGTAGCAAAATCTTTAGATGCTCCTGCAAAACAAATAATAAGAAATGCTGGTTTAGAACCCGCTATAATTATTGAAAGAATACTCGAAAAAGATGATCCAAAATATGGATTTGATGTACTAAAAGAAAGATACATTAACATGTTTGAGGCTGGAATAATTGATCCGACTAAAGTTACAAGAAGTGCACTTCAAAATGCTGCATCGATAGCTTCCATGCTTCTAACAAC
>NZ_JALY01000074.1:0-1426 GCF_002924615.1 Petrotoga halophila DSM 16923
AAAGACTTTTCTGAAAGTGGGGAGATAAAAATAGAGATCTCCGCAAATGAAAATTTAAAAGACGATCTATTAATTAGTGGAACCGATGCGGTATCTCTAGGAGCGTTAGCTGGCAATTGCGATTCGATTTTTGCATATCCAATGACACCTGGATCAGGAGTTCTCGTTGATTTAGCTAACTTTTCAAAAAATTTCGATATTTTAGTCGAACAAGCTGAGGATGAAATTGCTGCAATCAATATGGCAATAGGTGGATGGTACGCAGGAGCAAGATCAATGGTGACTACTTCTGACGGAGGATTTGCTTTAATGGAAGAAGGACTTTCTCTAGCTGGAATGATCGAATCACCGTTAGTAATTCACTTAGCCCAAAGGCCTGCCCCTGCAACAGGTTTACCAACGAGAACCGCTCAAGAAGGTTTAAATCTTGTTATACACGCTGGACATGGGGAATTTCCAAGGTTGGTCTTAGCTCCTGGCAGCCTTGAACAAGCTTTCTATTTAACTCAAAAGGCTTTTAATATTGCGGATAAATATCAAATCCCCGTATTCATTTTGACAGATCAATTTTTTGTTGATTCGTATTATAACGTTAAAAAGTTGGACCTTTCCAAAATTGAAAATAAAAAATATTTTGTAGAAACTGCCGAAGATTATAAAAGATATGACCTATCAAAAGCAAAAAACGGAGTTTCACCAAGAGGTATACCAAACTATGGTAATGGATTAGTTGTTGTAGATAGTGATGAACATGACGAAGAAGGTCATATAACGGAAGATTTGGATATCCGAATTAAAATGGTGGAAAAAAGACTCAAAAAATTTGAGGCTTTAAAGGAAGATTTTATTTCTCCCGAATTTTATGGAAATGATAACTACAAATATCTCGTCGTATGTTGGGGTTCAAATTATAATGTCGTCAAAGAAGCTCTAGAAAATATAGATAACAAGGATCTTGCTATGCTTCATTTTAGCCAAGTTTATCCCATCCCGGAAAATGTGGTTGAATTTTTAGAGAAGGCAGAAAAAATAATTGATGTTGAAAATAATGCCACAGGGCAATTTGCAAAGTTAATAAGAGCAGAAACTGGCATAAAAATAGATAGTAAAATATTAAAATTCAATGGAATGCCATTTTCAGTAGAAGAGTTATCCGCTAAGATAAGGGAGGAGTTGCAATGAGCGAAAGAAAAAATATGTTTACTCTAGAAAATGAAAAAGAATTAGACATAGCTTGGTGTCCAGGCTGTGGAAATTTTGGAATACTGAATATATTAAAAAAAGCCTTGGAAGAGATGGAAGAAATAACTCCCAACAATTTTGTACTCGTTTCAGGAATAGGGCAGGCAGCAAAAATCCCTCATTACTTTAAAAACAATGCTTTTAATGGCCTTCATGGTAGAACCTTACCCGTTGCCTTTGCCAT
>NZ_JALY01000334.1:0-1426 GCF_002924615.1 Petrotoga halophila DSM 16923
AAAGACTTTTCTGAAAGTGGAGAGATAAAAATAGAGATCTCTGCAAACGAATCTTTAAAAGACGATTTATTAATTAGCGGAACCGACGCGGTAGCTCTTGGAGCGTTAGCAGGCAATTGTGATTCAATTTTTTCATATCCAATGACACCTGGATCGGGAGTTCTAGTTGATTTAGCCAATTTTTCAAAAAATTTCGATATTTTAGTCGAACAAGCCGAAGATGAAATAGCCGCAATCAATATGGCAATAGGTGGATGGTACGCAGGAGCAAGATCAATGGTGACCACTTCTGACGGAGGATTTGCTTTAATGGAAGAAGGACTTTCTCTAGCTGGGATGATCGAATCCCCGTTAGTAATTCACTTAGCCCAAAGGCCTGCTCCTGCAACAGGTTTACCGACAAGAACCGCTCAGGAAGGCTTGAACCTTGTTATACACGCTGGACATGGCGAATTCCCAAGGTTGGTTTTCTCTCCTGGTAGCCTTGAACAAGCTTTCTATTTAACTCAAAAGGCTTTTAATATTGCGGATAAATATCAAATCCCCGTATTCATTTTGACAGATCAATTTTTTGTTGATTCGTATTATAACGTTAAAAAGTTGGACCTTTCCAAAATTGAAAATAAAAAATATTTTGTAGAAACTACTGAAGATTATAAAAGATATGATCTTTCGAAAGCAAAAAACGGAGTTTCACCAAGAGGTATACCTAACTATGGTAATGGATTAGTTGTTGTAGATAGTGATGAACATGACGAGGAAGGTCATATAACGGAAGATTTGGATATCCGAATTAAAATGGTGGAAAAAAGACTCAAAAAATTTGAGGCTTTAAAGGAGGATTTTATTTCTCCTGAATTCTATGGAAATGATAACTACAAATATCTCGTCGTATGTTGGGGTTCAAATTATAATGTCGTCAAAGAAGCTCTAGAAAATATAAATAACAAGGATCTTGCTATGCTTCATTTTAGCCAAGTTTATCCCATCCCGGAAAATGCGGTTGAATTTTTAGAGAAGGCAGAAAAAATAATCGATGTTGAAAATAACGCCACAGGCCAATTTGCAAAGTTAATAAGAGCAGAAACTGGCATAAAAATAGATAGTAAGATATTAAAATTCAATGGAATGCCATTTTCAGTTGAAGAGCTAACCGCTAAGATAAGGGAGGAATTACAATGATAGAAAGAAAAAATATGTTTAGTCTAGAAAATGAAAAAGAATTAGACATTGCTTGGTGCCCAGGCTGTGGAAATTTTGGAATACTGAATATATTAAAAAAGGCTCTGGAAGAAATGGAAGAAATAACTCCCAACAATTTTGTACTCGTTTCAGGAATAGGACAAGCAGCAAAAATCCCTCATTACTTTAAAAACAACGCTTTTAATGGTCTTCATGGTAGGACTTTACCCGTTGCCTTTGCCAT
>NZ_JALY01000152.1:0-1485 GCF_002924615.1 Petrotoga halophila DSM 16923
ACGTACTTTAATTTTTTTGCATTAGGATAAATCTTTGGATCGATTGTATAAATACCGGCAAAATTACTGTATATCTCACACTTAACGTTTAAAGAAGCGGCTAAAGCAACAGCAGAAGTATCAGAACCGCCTCTTCCCAAGGTTGTTAAATCTCCTTCTTCTGTAACACCTTGAAATCCTGTAATAACTAATACATCGTTGACTGTAAGATTTTTGTATATTACTTCTTTGTTTATTGCTTTGATCTGAGCTTCGTTATAGTCAGAAGTAGTTAATAAACCTAATTGAAAGGCATTCAGAGATTTTGATTTGATACCTTTATCGTTCAATATCATAGATAACAAAGAAGCACTGATCTGTTCTCCCGTAGCTAAAAGCATATCCAATTCTCTTGGCTCAGGGTTCTTAACCGTTTCTTTAGCTAATGTCATCAATCTATTTGTTGTCTCTCCTCTTGCGGAAACCACGGTTAATACTTTAAACCCTTCTTCGACCTTGTTACATATTCTCAAGGCGACGTCGCTCAATCTTTCAGAATCTGCAAGAGAAGTTCCTCCATACTTTTGAACTATCAACTGCATAATTAATCCACCCCGGTAAATTTATATAAATAAATTATTTCAGTCTTCTTAGTCCTTCTACAAGTTGCGTTTTGTCTTTTGTTTTATCGTCAACCTTCTTAATGAATTCCGCAGGAACTCCGGCTACCACAGAGTAAGGTTCGACATCAGAAATTACAACAGAACCTGCTCCGATTATTGATCCCTGACCTACTTTCACCCCTTCTAATACCACTGCGTTAGCTCCAATGAGAACATTATCCTCAATCACTACTGGTTGAGCGCTAGGGGGCTCTATTACTCCTGCTATAACAGCTCCTGCCCCAATATGGCAATTTTTCCCTATTTGAGCCCTCCCTCCTATAACGACGTTCATATCTATCATAGTATTTTCTTTAATACAAGCTCCTATATTGATAACGGCACCCATCATAACAACACAACCATCGCCTATCTCCACAAGATCCCTTATTATAGCACCTGGTTCTATTCTCGCGTTGTATTTAGATAAATCTGCCAAAGGTATAGCTGAATTCTTTCTATCTCTTTCTATTCTGTAATTAATTATAGAATCTTTATTATTCTCATAAATTGTTTTGAAATCTTCTTCTTCGCAAAACAAGATTCCGAATTCATCGTTACCATAAAATTCTACATTGGAAAAATCTACTTCTTTGAGGTTACCTTTAATGTAGACCTTTAAAGGATTCTTTTTCTTTGAGTTTGCTATTAAATTTATTATTTCTTCGGTGTTCATGATGACCTCCTATTAACTGTTTTAGCACCCTTTCACCCTACTCCCCACCCGTTTTATGGAAGGGACCTGCGGTCCCTTAGACCCTAGTGGGGGAGGGCTTCGCCCTGTGACCCTTTTAAAACTATTTTTTGTAAGCTATGCTTAGACTTAATTTGCGCCCTTTCACCC
>NZ_JALY01000048.1:0-1430 GCF_002924615.1 Petrotoga halophila DSM 16923
AAGCCAGAAAACAAAAAATACGTTAAACCTTCATCGCCTAAAACTGCAAAAGAACAAACTGACAAAAATTCAGAAAATTAAAATAGACTACAAAGGCGCCGTAAATTGACACGGCGCCTATTGATATCATTTAACCTTTATTTTTCTCTCATTGTAAACTGTCACTGCTTCTTTTAGAATATTACAAGCCTTTCTTAACTCCTCGCTGTTCAATACATAAGCGATTCTTATTTCTTGCTTGCCTGCACCAGGTGTAGCATAAAAACCAGATAATGGTGAAACCATAACAGTTTCTCCATCCACATCGAAGTCGGTAAGCATCCACTTTATGAACTCCTCAGAATCATCGATTGGTAGTTTAACGGAGAGATAAAATGAACCATGAGGTTTTTTGCAAACGGCTCCTTCAATCTTTTTTATCTCTTCGTATGCAGCATCCCTTCTTTTTTGATATTCTAAAGCAACGCCTTGATAATAGTCTTTCCCCAAATCCTTGAGTAACCCTAAAACACCAAATTGTGCCAACAAAGGTGGAGATAATCGGGATTGAGCAAATTTCATTACTTGTTCTAGAAGTTTTTTATTTTTAGTAGCAAAAACTCCAATTCTTGCACCGCAAGCGCTGTATCTTTTCGATACACTATCGATTAAAATGAATCTGTCTTTGTCTTCAAAATCCATGACGGATACATGCTTAGTCCCGTCAAAGGTGAATTCTTTATATACCTCATCCGATATTACAAATATGTCTTTTTCTTTTGCAAAGTCAACGATTCTTTTTACTTCATCGTAACTGTACACAGCTCCTGTGGGATTTGAAGGATTAGAAAAGATTATTGCTCTTACCTTTTCGTTGTAAGCCTTTTCGAATTCTTCTATACTTGGGACAGCATAGCCGGTTTCCGGATCTGATTTCACTGGGCAAAGTTTTACATTTAGCATCTCTGCAAAACCTTTATAATTAGCATAAAAAGGCTCTATAACCATTACTTCATCCCCTGGATCAGCAACAGATGCCAAAGCGAAAATTGCTGCCTCGCTTCCCCCTGTAGTGACGATCAACTCCTGGGGATCAAAATCTATATCCCATAACTTATAATAATTGGAAAAAGCCTCACGTAACTCTAATAGACCTGCAGAATGGCTGTAATAAACTACTTCGGATGAGTACTTTTTTATACCTTCGAAAAATGCCTTAGGTGTTTCAATATCAGGTTGTCCTATGTTTAAAAGGTAAACTTTTTTACCTTCTTGCTTTGCTCTTTCTGCGTAAGGGACTAACTTTCTAATTGGGGAAAATTGTGTATTTAAAACTCTTTGAGATATTTTCATCTCTTGCCCTCCTCATTCTCATTTTTATAATTTTTAGAAATTCTAAAAACTCAATATATAGGGCCCTTTGCCCCGCAGCCCACCCATAAGGATAAAGC
>NZ_JALY01000335.1:0-1243 GCF_002924615.1 Petrotoga halophila DSM 16923
TAGGTAGGATAAAAAGCTTAGAACAAAAAGGGGAGGAGGATAAAAACGATAGGTTTCCATTCCTCATAGGTAGGATAAAAAGGTATAACTAATTTACAAGGTGGTACAAGTAACTACAGTGTTTCCATTCCTCATAGGTAGGATAAAAAGAAGTCTTGCATAGTGAATTCGGTAGCTTCTTCCATCGTTTCCATTCCTCATAGGTAGGATAAAAAGTAGAAGGCTTTTTCAATGGCGAAAGTGAAAAGGAAATGGCGTTTCCATTCCTCATAGGTAGGATAAAAAGCCACTCTTTTTGCCTTTTCAAACTTTCTAATATACGTTTCCATTCCTCATAGGTAGGATAAAAAGGTTAAATACCAAAACATTAATTTTGTCTTCGTAGACTAGTTTCCATTCCTCATAGGTAGGATAAAAAGCTTGAGAAAAGAATTATATTATTATAACTTTCGTTTGGTTTCCATTCCTCATAGGTAGGATAAAAAGTTGGTGGCGATCTTTTGGAATACCCGGGCGATCCAAGCGGGTTTCCATTCCTCATAGGTAGGATAAAAAGTCAAGCCATTCAAGAAATAATCTATAAGCCGTTTGAAGTTTCCATTCCTCATAGGTAGGATAAAAAGCGATAAGGGTTTAAAAACTCTTTCTCATCATCACTGTTTCCATTCCTCATAGGTAGGATAAAAAGTTGATGAGATGAGTATTGTTTTGATAATATTCATAAAAGTTTCCATTCCTCATAGGTAGGATAAAAAGTCTACCATTACTCATAACTACATCGAATCGATCATCAAGTTTCCATTCCTCATAGGTAGGATAAAAAGTAAAGTCCTCCTAAATCGAACGCTCGACGTATCGCAGTTTCCATTCCTCATAGGTAGGATAAAAAGACTGAAAACAATAACGAATACAAACGTCCTTCACTACGTTTCCATTCCTCATAGGTAGGATAAAAAGGCTAAGAAAGGCGCTTCTAAAGTAGTTTCTTTTGATGGTTTCCATTCCTCATAGGTAGGATAAAAAGTGGAATTTTTAGAATTGAAAAAATACAGCCGTGAAGAAAGTTTCCATTCCTCATAGGTAGGATAAAAAGGAAAAGCTTGAAGCAGAAATAAAAGAGCTTGAACAAAGTTTCCATTCCTCATAGGTAGGATAAAAAGGAAATATTAGGTCTAACGAAAGGCAGAGTCTATGACTGTTTCCATTCCTCATAGGTAGGATAAAAATACTGTCTTTAGAAACT
>NZ_JALY01000207.1:0-2541 GCF_002924615.1 Petrotoga halophila DSM 16923
CTTAAAATTTTAGAACATATCCTTTGATATATTTGGGGAGAAACAAAAAAATTTAAAAACCCATTTACATTATCTACTTTTTCAAAAAAAGAAGATTTATCTAATTCATCTCTTAAAATTTGGGCAATTTCTTGGGGTGATTTTCTCAATCTTTTAGTTAAAAGGAAAGCAACATTGGATGAAAAATCTCCCAAATCGTCTTTTGGAGGTGTTTCGATAGTAAAATTGAGTTCGATGTCAGTAACGCCAATATTTGACAAGGCTATATTGATCTGGTTTTTTATGAGATCTATTATTTCCATTTATTTATTTCCTCCTGTTTTTTCGTTTATTACTGCCTTTAGTGACTCTAAAATTGCTTTAGCATCCCTTCGCTCAGCAACCATCCAGATTTTATTACATTTCTAAGTTCGATTCCTGGCATAAGTGAGGGTCCCTGGAATCTTCATTTTCTTTTCAATAAATCTGAATATTTCCCCAAAAATTGTGACCAACACAAAATATATGATAGCAGCGAAAAGGTAAACTTGAAAGAATTCAAAGTTACGACTTGCTACAAACTTAGCTTGAGCCATTATTTCTGGCGCTCCAACAATATAAGAAAGAGAGGAATACTTCAATAGATAAATAAATTCATTTGTCCACGAAGGGATAAACCTTCTCAACGCCTGAGGTAATATTATCAATCTAATAGCTTGCCATTTTTTCATTCCTATTGATAAAGAAGCTTGCATTTGCCCCGAGCTTATCGATTGAATAGCCCCTCTTAAATACTCCGCTTGATAAGCGGCAGAATTTAAAGAAAAAGCCATTATTGACGCTGATAATGGAGAAAGCCTAATTCCAATAATAGGTAAACTATAATAAAGAATGAAAAGTTGAACAAGTAATGGCGTACCTCTTATTATTTCGATAAACACATAGCTTATGTAATAGGACAACTTATTTCCATACGTTTTAGCAACTGCTAGTAAAACGCCCAAAAAGAATCCTATAACTACCGAAATTAAAGTTAAAAAAAGTGTAACCCATATACCTTCCACCATATAAACCCAGGAACTTTCGACAATTTCAACAAAGCTCATGTATTTTCTTCCTTTCCGTACAACTGCGATAATTTGTTCAAAAACTCCTTAGTTCTATCTTTTTGAGGATTTTTGAACATCGATTCTGGGGAACCTTTTTCAACGATCACTCCTTTTTCCATAAATATAATCTCATCAGCCACCGCCCTTGCAAATCCCATTTCGTGCGTAACACACACCATAGTCATACCACTTTTTGCAAGATCGATCATAACGTTCAGTACCTCTCCTATCAACTCCGGATCCAAAGCCGAGGTTGGCTCATCAAACAAGATCAGTTTAGGATTCATAGCCAAAGTTCTAGCGATTGCGACTCTTTGCTTTTGCCCACCAGAAAGTTGGGCGGGATAAAGGCCTGCTTTATCCTTCAAACCGACTCGTTCTAACTCTTTTAATGCAATTTCAGTGGCTTTCGATTTCTCAATCTTTTTCACTTTAGTCAACCCGATTCTAACGTTTTCAAGCACAGTTAAGTGATCAAATAGGTTAAAATGCTGAAATACAAAACCTATTTCCTGCCTAATTTTATGAATATTCTTCGAGGATAATATCTCTTCTCCATCCAGATATATTCTTCCTGAATCAGGTTCGACAAGCCTATTTATGCACATCAAAAGGGTGCTTTTCCCCGTTCCACTTGGACCTATTATCACTTTTGTTTCACCCTTTTTTACGTCCAGGGTAATTCCTTTCAAAATTTCTGAGCTATTATAACTTTTATGAAGATCTTCCACTTTTAATATTGTATCTTTCTCTTCTTTCATTAATCAAACGCTCCTTGTTTCATATCCTGGTATTGCAAGCTTTTTTTCAATCCTACCCAGTCCTCTACTTATACTAAAAGTTAGGATAAAATATATAACCCCACAAATTAGATAAACGATCAAAGGTCTGTTGGTAACAGAGATAATATAAGTACCTTGCCTTAGTAGTTCCACCACACCCAAGGCATAAGCTAAAGATGTATCTTTTAAAACCACCGCTGCTTCATTGGTCCATCCTGATAATGCGATTCTTATTGCCTGAGGGAAGATAATATAGAAAAAAGTCTGAATTTTGTTCATCCCGATGGAGTAAGCAGCATCGAGCTGTCCTTTTGGTATGGAAGAAATTGCGCCTCTTAAAATTTGCGATTGATATGCAGAACTTCTCAAACCCAAACCAAGTATTGAGGCGATTAAAGGATCCAATCTTATTCCTATAGCAGGTAAACCGTAAAAAATCAAAAAAAGTATAACCAACAAAGGAATACTTCTAAATACTCGTTCGTAGATCAGAAAAATAAATTGTACAAGTTTATTACCGTACAATTGACCAAAAGAAATTACAACCCCCACAACAAATCCTATTAGCAAACTAAAAAGGGTTAATTCCAACGTAACAAGGGTTCCTTTTAGTAAATAGGGAAAAGAATTGATAATAACTTGAATATCTTGCAAATATAATCCTTCTTTCT
>NZ_JALY01000336.1:0-9278 GCF_002924615.1 Petrotoga halophila DSM 16923
TAGGTAGGATAAAAAGAGGACCCAGATCATCTAATGAACCTAGAAACAGCTTTAGCTTAGTTTCCATTCCTCATAGGTAGGATAAAAAGGTATAACTAATTTACAAGGTGGTACAAGTAACTACAGTGTTTCCATTCCTCATAGGTAGGATAAAAAGGTAAAGATTTCGCAACTCAAGCGACACTTGCTCAAGGTTTCCATTCCTCATAGGTAGGATAAAAAGACTTTGCAACTCAAACAACTTTAGAAGCTTTGAATTGTTTCCATTCCTCATAGGTAGGATAAAAAGTCAACAACAATAACGGTATCCTATCAAAAGGTTGTGGTTTCCATTCCTCATAGGTAGGATAAAAAGTTGTAAGATTGTTGATTTTTTGTATTGATATCCAAGTTTCCATTCCTCATAGGTAGGATAAAAAGGGTTCTCCATTAGCGGGTAAATCCAAAGGATGTAAGAGTTTCCATTCCTCCCGCCACCCTCCATTCCTTATAGGTAGGATAAAAAGTCATTTGACGCTGAAAGGTATGTGTCTACCAAGTCAACGGTTTCCATTCCTTATAGGTAGGATAAAAAGGTGGCCTTGCGAATGGTTGGAACGAAGCTGATGCCGGGTTTCCATTCCTTATAGGTAGGATAAAAAGTGACAATTGGGATGTTATACTTTGTTATACTGACATGTTTCCATTCCTCATAGGTAGGATAAAAAGTCATCATGAGCTTAAAAAGCTTAAACTAATCTAATTGGTTTCCATTCCTCATAGGTAGGATAAAAAGAGCTAATTTAGACTTTCAGACTTACTCTATTTCTCTTGTTTCCATTCCTCATAGGTAGGATAAAAAAGTTCCTCAACTTCTTCAATACGTTTAAGTAAAGCCAGATTTCCATTCCTTATAGGTAGGATAAAAAAGTTCCTCAACTTCTTCAATACGTTTAAGTAAAGCCAGATTTCCATTCCTTATAGGTAGGATAAAAAGCAAAGAACAAGAAAAAGTATGGAAGCAGCTTGTAGAATTTCCATTCCTTATAGGTAGGATAAAAAGTGGGAGCAGCTTTTACACTTGAAAAGCGTATCGAAATAGTATTTCTATTCCTTATAGGTAGGATAAAAAGTTTATTATCTTCTTCTTTGTATTTTAAACGTAAATCAATTTCCATTCCTTATAGGTAGGATAAAAAGGCGTAAGATAGCTATAAATACTATATCATAAAAAATTACGATTGTCAATCAAAATTTTGAGAAATTGTTAAAAATCAATTCAAATATGCATGATATAAGCCTTGTGATTTTTAACACTTGTCTGTCGATCCCCGGGGATTTTTATCTTATTGGTGGTCGACAGACATTTTTTCATACCTTCCTGCTTTTTATGTTAATAAAATATATTACAAGAGAGACCTTGATTTTTAATTTAAAATACGTGATTATTACTAATTTCTAACCCGATAAGTGAAATTCCTATAATCGTATCTTTGATCTTTAATCCTTTTAAATAAGGTTGTGCTTCTTCTATAACTCTTTCAATTATCATCCTGTTCTTCTTTTTTTAATGTTTATAAGAGTACCATCGTAATTTAATTCTGCCTCATATTCTCGTTCTCCTGTAACTCTTGTTCCAGGAGTCAAAAAGGGTTTAACTTTTGAAATGTTTTTTCCTGGAGCATTATTGAAATCTTTGGACGCATTATTATTTTCACTTTCCGGGTCATAATATACCCTTCCAGTCAAAAGCTCTATGTCCCCTTCAAATTGAATTTCACCAGAATACTTTAAATGCTGTAAAAGAGGTTTATTGTTTTCTATTTCCACTCTTACTTGTTCGCCTTGTTCTGAACTATTTATTTCCAAGGGAATATTATTCCCAACTGCATCTATTTCAACATGTCCGAATCCATACTTCGATTCTCCTCCAAGAATCAATTCTTGAATTATATTAAAGTTATTAATAGTTATTGAATTTGTATCTAGTTGAACTGGATGCTCACATATTTTTGCTGAATCTCTAATCCAAATATAGCCTGCAATTTTCACATCCTTGATATTTCCTTTTTCATCTCTGAATTTGTTGTTTATAAATTCAATTTCATGAAGAGTTTCATCTTCGGCAGTTTGACTTTTTCCGTTAATCGCAGTTGAAATCCTACTGCCAATGAACATATGTTCAAACTCTGTTTGTGGAATACTACCATACTTTAAACCAACATCAGTATAATAAGGGGTATAAACAGTTTTTCCATCATAAAGATAAAAATTTGAAAATTTAAAATTCTCCATTACTTCACGACCATTATTTTTATAATTGCATTTTTGTGAACTATCACTCTGAGAATTATTCTTCAAGAATTCTGTAATCCGTTTAGTTATAGCCCCCCAGAAATTTTTTCCAAGCACATAATATCTTGTAGGTGAAACAACTGAACCTTTAAAGGGAGTGTAACCGATATGAAGAGGTGATTTTAATTTAAAAACAACACTAAGTTTTTGCCACATTGTTTTCACCAACTTTATCATTTTTACCAACCTTCACATGGTACAATGCATAAGTTAATGTACGTTCTAAAATCTTTTTCATAAAAAAAAGTTTATCGATATCTTCAGCTACATTTTGTAATTCTTTACAAAATTCAGAAAAGTCATCTGGAAACCGATCTGCCGAATTATTATCAAAAAAATATTTTTTTATTTCATTATTATTCAGTAATTCATTAATCCGGGTTCTTATTTCTTTGTCTTTACCTTCAAGCCAAAGAAACATTGCATAAACACCATCTTTCTGCAAAACTCCAAGTGCTTTTCTAAGATTGTTTTCAAGTGCTTTTCTAAGGTTGTTTTCAATATTAGAATTGTGGATTTTACTTATTTCTTGACCGTATTTCATGCAGATATAATCAAGATTCAACATTTTTTACTTCCCTCCTGATTTCTCTTTGTTATTGTCAATATTCAACAACTCAACCCTACCAAATCCTCTTGTTCCCATTCCTCCGATACCAAGAAGTTTGAAATATGACGAAACATCTTTCATTTCAATATCAATATCACCTTTTTCCCTAGTTTTATCCTTAACTACTTCAAACCCTAATATTGTGCCTCTTGGAATAGCTTCATAAGTAAACAATGCTCCTTCAGCCGCGGTTCCGGTTGTTGGATCTATTTTCACCGATGTTCTGATTTCTAAATTATCATTTACTATATGCGAAAATAATTTTTCAGAAACAATAACAATTCTTTGCACATAATCTAAGATACCTTCATGTTTAAATTTACTGGAAAGTAAATTTTCAAATGTATTATCCAACGAATCAACTTCTAACAAAAGCCAGCCAAGGTTAATCTCATTTTGTTTTATACCCTTTAATGCATATGCTTTATCATCATTATTTTTCGGGAGTGTTATTTTTTCTCCGTGATCATCTTTTAATTCCCCAAACCAATATTCAAGTATTTCATTCGTTGTAACCCATACCGTGCCCTGTATCGAAGAAACAGGGAAGAAAATAATTTGCCCATCATAAAATCTTAACATACCTTTACTTTCGCCAGTTCCAAAATACGATTTTACCTTTTCTTCTGCACAAGTTCTTTTTTCCTTTTCCGTGGATTTATTCTTGCACTCATCTTCATTCTCCATTTTATGGAGAATCGTGAACTCCCTTATTACGCCTGCAATTGCTGTTCCTGGTATTTTAGGAATATCTGTTGCAGGATCTCTGACTATGGTATTATCTACTCTACCTAGCCTATATCCACCAGCTCCAATGTGTATCGGATCAAGAGCTTTCATATAAAATGTTTTTGGTTCCAAGTCTTTGACATTTTCATTTTCCATATCTTCCCTCATTTTTCCTCAACCCCCTCTTTCAATATATGTCTGAATAAAATGATTGTATCCAACAATGCTTTATTTTGAGAAGAATTAATAAGTAAGAATCTGGTTTCTTCCGACAACTCATCCCATTTTTTACCAAATGCATCTTCTAATGTAGCAACAGCGAACTCTTTGAATATATCTTCTTTGTTATTATCTTCTATGTTTCTCCATTCCCTTAGTTTTGTAATAAAAGACTCCTCAATGAAATTAATTTGGGAAGTTGAAATATTAGCAGTTAGAATATCCCATAATTCCAATAACTCTGAAAATTGATATTGATAATATGGTCTTTTTGAAAATAATTTATAATCTCTGTCCCCCCTATTTTCTCCTTCGTAATATATGTTGTATCTATCCGTAGTTCCTAATAATAATTCGAAATCAAAATAACCTGGTAAAATTTGGTAAATTTTGCCCTTTGAAAGTGAAGAGAGGTCATCAAGCGTGTATTTCCCTTCCTCACGCTTTTTCATGGAATAATAACCGTAAAACCCTTCATTTCTAAGTGAATCCACATTCCACCATATATTTGTTGGTATAGCTTTTGTAAACCCTGATCCAGCTAACATTCTTTTTTCAGCATCAAGTAAAACATACAAAGGGAATTTTCTGTTTGTTACTAAAAGTTTGGCATTTAACGGCAACTTCCCTAATACCTTTTCAAATCTTTCATTGTAAAGCTTTGATATCAATTCTAAAATTTTTATAGCGTCAGAAGCAGGGACAATCATTCTCAACGAGAGAGGAGATTTATTAATTTCAATTAGAGGGATGTATTCTTCAGTTTTTATATTATTAGGTTCTATTTCTTCTTTTAATAGATTTTCATTTGGTTTGTCCTCCAACGCAAGGTAGTTGAATCCTTGTTTTAATGCTTCACAAACGGCATTTTCTCCAGTTTCATCTTCAGACTTAAACTTATCAAGGGATTCTATGGTGTAAAATTCTCCATTTTTTGTGTGAAGGACCAGAAGATTCTGTGGGTTTAATTCTTCTTTTTTAATTAGATATGGAGTATTTTCTTTTAATTCTTCTCCTTGTTTCAGCTTAGATTTCAAATTATTATTATCAATAGAAAATTTCAATCTCCCCCATTTATTAGAATAAATTTTATTTATTATTTCTTTTATAATCAATTCAAAGAATTCTTCTGTTTCTTTCCATATTCTATATATTCGAGCTGGGGATGGGTTTTGGGTAAAAAACCATCTTTGTAGGTTAGTCACATTAAAAGGCTTTGGCTCAATGAGCAATCGTAGATTCTCCATAAGATCTTCGATGTAAATGCCATTTTTATCTTTGTCTGAAACCACCTTAATATCCTCAAAAAATGTGTCTAATATTTTTGCTATTTTTTGTTTATCGTTGTCTTTGCTTTTTTGGCTTCTAGTATTCCACCAATTTAAAACTAAACCTAAAAGTTTATAAATTACTTCTTTTTGGGGTTTGAGAACAAAAGTTAATTGATTTTGTTGTTTTTCCAATTCTTCTTTACCTTTGATGAATTTTTCTAAATTTTTTTTGGCAGATTCTTTCAACTTGGCTTTTTCCATATTTTTTATTGTTTCTTCTTTCTTGTCAATATCATTCCTAATTTCCTTTTTCCACTTCTCGACAACTTCATGCAAAGGTTCTTCTGCCTTATTTAACCACTCCTCAAAAGTTTGACTAAAAATCGTTCCAATCATTGTTCCATCAAGCCATTTATCAAGATTAAAATTTAGAGAAAGTAAAGCAACACGGTTATTTTTATCTGCAACTTCATCCGTCCAGATTGTATTTTCCCTATTGTTAAACCAATCTTGTAACCTTCCTTTTCTTCTCTTTTCACATATATCACACCTTTCATTACTTACAGGTTTTGTTCTCATTCTGCACACAGGGCATACATCTTTACGATCTTCATCAGTTTCAGGAAGAGGAATATCTGGATTACTACCTATTTGTTTCTCCCCATTTTCAACAAATAACATTGGACTCATTTTAGGAATGTCTCTCTTCTCAGCGGCAGATTTTAACTCGCTGCTAAGAATCGTAAGTGTCCTTGAGGGCTTGCTAAGGGTGAAAAAGGGCCAGATTTCATTATCACTTTTGTCTCTTAAAATCTTCAAACTTTCCTCTGCGCATTCTTTTGCCAGTTCTTTTGCATTATCATCCTTCAAGGTAGGAAAAGTGAAGTAAACTCCATTTATGTCTTCATATATAGCATTTCCAATTGGTATTTCGTCTTCAAATTTCTCTTTCAATTCGATCTTCGTTTCTTCAATAATCTCATTTCTTTTTAAAATATCTGCAATCTTTTTACCTTTGTTTATAAAACCGATACCATCCCAGCAAAAACCAAGCGCTCGCCACTGAAGCTCGCCAGGATCAGGTTCTTCATCCAGTGCAATCTCGCATAATACTGATTTAAATAACGAAGCTGTCGAATAAGAATGGTCCCACAGTGTAACATCATTTGAAGGAATTCTTGTTTCTCCTAATGCATGTGAAAAAGTGGTTTTAAGATTATTCAACAATCCTTTTCTAAAGCAAGATAAATCAAGCTCATCATAAATATAATTTTTGAATAACCCTTTTAAATTATCCTGTAAATCATCGAACCTTTTTTGAAGACTCGTTAGATCAATTTTTTCTTTTTGATACCCAAAAGGAGAAGAGATAATTGTATTATCTAATCCTTGCTGCCTTCTTACGATACCTTTGTCATCAGCGGAGTCTTTGTGATCACATGTTTTCAACAATTTTACTAACTGATATTTAGGATCTTTAAGATCTTCATCCTTATCATGATGTTTAGTAATGAGAGAATAAATACCTGACTCTATGTTATTAATCTTGAATTTGAATTTCTCATCTTTAATGTATCTCACCAAATAATCATCCAAAAACTTATCAATATCTCGGGCATGATGAGGCAATCCTCTAATATTTTCTTTGGATTTAGTTTTTACAAAGTTAGGATGGCATTTACCGATGTCGTGCAATAACGCCCCTATCTCCCCTGTTAAAATATTTTGTCGAGCACTTTTGATTTTCTCAAAGTACATTCATCTCACCCCTTCAATTACTGTCGAAAATGTATATAATAAATGCTAATTGATCGATCACTTTTTTTCTCATTTGTATGCACCATGGTTAACAGTTTTGTTTACTTCGGTGTATAAGATTGAGAAAATTGATTTCATATCCTCAGGATAAATCTCTACATTTTTATCTTGCAGCTGTTCTATAATTCCAAACCCAGATGTTTTCTTTGCAGAAAAGCCATAGGCGTAAAACATCAATTTTAATGTCTCAGCAAGAAATTCTAAATCCTCTTTAATCTCGTCTTCTTTGAAATCTTTACCTTTTGGATACGGAAGATATAAAAGATAAAAATCCCCATTTTTGCCTGGTTTTATTACTTCAAGAGGTATAGGTCCTTTCTTAGTAGGTGTCCTGGTATCCCTTTTTAAAGGAGTAATTACATCCTTTTCTGCTTCTTCTTCAAAGAAGGTGGGGTAAAAATATAGTCTACCTTTAGATGTTTCTTCATCGTCACCTTCAACAGTTTCACTTCCAAAAAGCCTTGTGATTAATTTTTTCTTCTTTACTTCATCCAATTCCACCTTCCCAGCAGCATATCTTAAGTGCCCCTTCCATGTTGAGGGCCTAACCATTGGCAAACCAGTTAATTTGTCCCTGAAAATAGGATTTTCAAAAATTTTGCCATCAATTATATGGAACTCTCCCTCATCCTTGCTTGTATAGGGCTTCTTAAGAGTAAAAGAAATTTTTATTAAAACTGAATCTTGAGGAAGATTTTTTAGGTCATCAGCAGTAGGATAAAAATCTTGGATATTTATATCCTTTTTTAACTTGCCCTGAATTTCTTTTTTCACTTGGGCAAGTTCAACATCTTTATAAGTCTTTGCCTTACTAAGATAATAATCATAAATTATTTCATCATTCATAAAAAACACCTCTGTTATTTATCAAAAGTGTGGGATCTAAATCCCATTTTTCCTGTATGCTTTCAATCAAAACAGGATTTTCTATAAAGTCAAAAGTTTGCTTCCAAAAGTCTTCATCTTTGAATTTAACTTGTAATAACTGCTTAATTTCTTTTCTACTAACATTTATCTTTTTAGGAATCTCTGGAAGCCATCCCCAAATTCTCATTTCCCACTTAGGTTCTTGATTATTCTTGTATGCATTTTTGTTATATATATGAGATACAAAAATTTTTGACCCTGTTTTCCCGATAATCTGGTCTTTCGTTATATTTCCTTTTTTGCAAACTTCACAATAATATTTTTCTCCATCCTTTTTATCTTTTTCAATGGAATGTTCCCAACAATCTTTATGAATTGGCTTTATATTTTTATTTGATATAAATCCCATTAATAAATGTCGTAAAACTTGATTGTTTTTAAATTTATCTCGAAATAGTGATCTTATTTTGTTTCTAACCCATGGCGATGTTGGAAGATATGGATAAGAAGAAAATACTTCTTCTCCCAACGGTTCATTATCTTTTAAATCTTTTATTGATTTGTAACTACTAGAACCAATTAACTTCAAAATTTGGTTTATAAAATTGGGATTAATTGGTATTTTATAAAAGAAAAATTGATCTAATCTTGGCAAAGGTACTGTATAAGGGACTAGATGGTCACTTTCTGCTTGTCGAGGAAAAGTAGTCTTAGATAATTCCAATTTCTCTTCAACATCAACAACACCAAAACCTTTTTGAACACCTGCCCCTAATCCCCAACTTGAAGCTAAAGTAAACAAGTTTTTTAACAAGTCAACCTTGTTAGCATCTTCAATAATAAATCTTAATTTATATTTTCCCATTAATCCGCCATTATTGACATATTCTTTAGCCCTCTCACTATTATAATATCCAAGAAAGAAAGGAAAACGAGCGTTAGGTATTTCCTCAATAACGAACGGAGCACAACCCTTTTCTACTGTTTCAATTTCTAACTTAAACTTCCTTGACCATCCTGTACATCCAAATAGTTGACAAGCTGAACAGATTTGCTCGTTTAATGCTTCCGACATGGTTTTACCGGATTTTAGTGCCTTATTGAATTTGTCATGTTCTAATTTGCATCTTAAACTTTCATTTGTTGGATCACAAGCATAACCTCCCAGCCCTCTAATTAACGCCTCATACCACCATCTAAGGCTACCAATTATGCCAGTCTCTCTTAATGTAGAACTCTTTCCACTAGCATCTCCTGTCCATATTGGAGTCAAAGGTTTGATAGTAACGCTAAATTCCTCCATTGTGTTCCCCCCTAACAGGCATTATCTTCTTTCTCTTTAGAATTATTAACAAATAGTATTAGTTTCATTCTGTAAAATATTTTAATAATAAAAGATCTTCAATTTACAAAGTATAAAAATATTATAA
>NZ_JALY01000123.1:0-1185 GCF_002924615.1 Petrotoga halophila DSM 16923
CCTTCCCCCGCTCCCCACCCCAAAGGATAAAACAGTTTCTTTCTCTTCACCCTGTTTCCTACCCAGAAGGATAAAAATATTTTTATCTTTTATTACATAACTGCCCTTTTAAGGAATAAATCTGCGGTACCTTAGAACCTTAAGCTCAGCTGAAAGAATAATGAAAATTTATTCCATTATCTCTATTTATCTTTTAACATTATAACAAAAAAGGGGAGATTTTCTCCCCTTTGAAAAAAATTGACTATTATTTTAGTTATTTTAGATCTTTTAAAGCTTCCAAAACCAAACCTGCATGCATTAAAGCCGGACCTCCACCCATTAACACTGCAACCCACGCAGCTTCCAGAATTTCCTCTTCTGTGGCACCTGCTTCTAACGCAAATTTTACATGACACGCGATACACCATTCACAGTCTCTGGCTATAGAAAGTGCAACAGCTATTAACTCTTTAGTCTTTTTATCAAGCGCTGCACCTTCTTCTTTTTCGATTGCCTCCATCATGTTTTGGAAACTCCCCATTTGCTCTGGGTTTGTCTTTGAAAACTCCTTCATCCAGTCCATTGCTTTTTGAAAACTATCTTTCATACTCACGGTAATCACCCCTTTTATAAGTTTTGTTATATATTTCACAATATTGCAAAAACAAATTTCAAATCTTGATCTTTCAAGTACCTTTTTTATCTTCTCAGACATATTATAACTTTAATTTGTTAAAATTTTAACAAGCAAACGTTTCATTTAAATCAAATTATTTTTTCATCTATAAGTTCTTCGTATTCTTCAAATACTCTTTATTTCAAGCGAAAGCTCTATTTGTTAAAAAAGAAAAAGGACCCTTTTAAAGGATCCTTAAATTGTATTGGCTGGGGGAGGAGGATTCGAACCTCCACTAACGGAGTCAGAGTCCGCTGTCCTGCCATTAGACGATCCCCCAATCAGCAAATTTATTATATCACAAAATTTTTTGGTTGACAAGTAAATTTGAGGATGGTATAATTTATTTTGATATATACTGTATATACAGATAAGTTTTAAAGTTTTTAAAGGCAGTATACACAAAACATAGTAGGAGGGTTCGTTATGACGTTTGATTCTTTGATAGAAAAAGTAGTTTCACAATCTCAAAGAAATTATTTATTATTTATTACTTCTTTGGGATGGGCTGTTGTAGCTGCATATGT
>NZ_JALY01000199.1:0-18036 GCF_002924615.1 Petrotoga halophila DSM 16923
AAAAGGCCTAAGTACCATACGGGGATTGGAGCAATTGGAATAGCTTTGGAAGCGTTAGAAAAGAAGAACAAATTTGTGATAGATTTTAACAGACTTTCTGAAATTTCTAATTTTACGAAGAGTAAACGTCCCTATGCTAAACCTCTTTATGCCTTCCTTGACAAAGTCCACAACTACGAAGGAAAAATTGAGCAAGTGCAACCTGATGTGGTAAGAGACGTCACCATTGGTGTAGACGGTGGTTCAACTACCACAAAAGCTGCTATTGTAGACGTTGAAACGGGAGCCCTTTTAGACAAGATCTATATCAGCACCCATGGTGATCCAGAAAGAGCTCTTAAAGAAGTATTTAGACATTTAGCCAAAAAATCTGACAATTATAATGTGCTTGGAGTATGTACCACAGGATCAGCCAGAAAATTGTACGAAAGAATCTTGGTAAGTCAAAAGAAAAAAGAAACTTTAGAAGAGGAAGGATACACAGTTTTAGATGGAGCCGTTGATGAAGTCACATGCCATGCCAAGGGAATTAAATTCCACGATGAAAAAATAGACACGATATTTGAAATCGGCGGACAAGATATGAAGTTCACTTCTTTCAAACTTAATGGAGAAGAAGCTACAGATCAGATAAAAGAGGCTAGGATGAATTACTCATGTCAAGCGGGGGCAGGTCAAACATTGGAAAATATGGCCCAGTTGTTGGGCTTAGATGTCAAATCAACACTACAAGAAGCAGCATTAAAAGCAGAAAAAGTGCCAATTATAGATTCTACATGTGGCGTTTTCATGGAAATGGAAGAAAACCGTTTAATTTCCGAGGGCTTTTCGCAAGAAGAGATAGCGGCAGCGATAGTAAGATCCACCGCAGCTAGTTATTTTAATAAGTTTGTTGGAGGTCCACAACATGTCCAAAACAAATGCTCTTGTCAAGGTGGACCGGCCTTGGGCAAAGCTTTCCTGGCGGCAATGGCACAAGTTACAAACAAAGATATATATGCCTATCCCCACAGAGAATTGTTTGGAGCATGGGGAGCTGGTCTTTTCCTAAGAGAAGAGATACTGAAGCTGAAAAAAGAAGGAAAAGAAGTACGCTCAGCTTTCAGAGGATTTGAAGTAGTGGATATGAAATTTGAAAAAGAAGAGGTAATGTGCTCAGATTACTTCGGCAAATTGTCCTGCAAGGTAAGAAACTGCAAATTAAAAATCTTTACTATAGCAGGCGAAAAAGTTATAACCGGTGGTTTTTGCCCAAGAGGTAACAGTGAAGGGGCAGAAAAGGTAAAAGTAGATTATGTTGAAATTTTCCATAGATTGTTTGAAAAACATTTCGAAGGAATAAAATACGAAAAATTGGACGAAATAAATGTCGATAATGAAAAAACGGTAGGTATTCACAGAGCTGGAGTAACCTTAGGAGAAATAGGTATTTGGTCTGCCGCATTGTTGAGTAAAGTTGGATTTTTACCAGTAATCTCTCCAATCTCAGATGAAGAAATCGCTCAAAGAGGTATTAATATTGCTCCTACAGAGTTTTGTATAGCGATGAAACTTGTTATAGGTCACGGCGATCTGATGGCAAAGGATAAAAGGATAAAACACCTGTTTAATCCTTCGGTTATTGAAGAAGTGAGAGATAAAAAACCAATGAGAAAATTCTGTATATATACCGAGGCTGAAGGTTACTTGTTACAAGACATCTTGGGATTGGAAGAAGACAGGGAGATCCTTCCTGTTCTTTACTGGAAAGATAAAGAAAGATCTGCTCAAGCTATATACGACGAATTAAAAAGAATTGGTTACGATATTTCCAAAGAAGAGATAATGGAAGCTATGGATTATGCGGATCAAAAGTTAGAATCGTTCAAAAGCGATTTACATAAACAAGGGGAAAGATTCTTAAATAAATTAGAAAAAAATGAAGAGATAGGGTATGTAGGATTGGGGAGAGATTATGTTGTACTAGACCCTCAGGCTTCTTCACAATCAGGTTCTATGTTCACCAAGCAAAGAGGTATGAATTATATTCCACAAACTTTTTTGGAACAGTATTACAAGGATATTCCCATAGATGATCTTTCTTTCAACGAATACTGGTATCAAAATGCTCATATTCTCCAAGCTTCTATATTTGTGGCACAACATCCAAAACTATTTCCAATAAGACAGATGAATTTTGCTTGCGGACCAGATTCGGTGAAATTTTATCATGAAGATGAGATATTCAAAAGAGCAGACAAACCGTTTTTGCATTTAGTAACAGATGCTCAAACTAACAACGCCCCCTTTGTTACAAGGGCTGAGGCCCACGATCGAGTGGTGAAAAAGAGCAAGCCAAAAACAGATTTAGAGTTTAAAGATTTTGTCTTATTCCCAGATGGTCATAAGGACAAATTAAAATTAGGACAAAGGCAGTGGCTCATTCCTTACATGGGTGAGGCTAGTAACCTGGGAAAAGCTATGCTAAAACATTACGGAATAGAAGCGAAGGTCTTACCCACAGCCACAGTTCAAGCTAAAGAAGCGGCCGATAAGTTCATCACTACGGAAGTTTGTTTCCCCTTAAGAGGTGTTGTTGGTGATGCGATGGCAACCTTGGAAGAAATAGCCAAAGATAAAGGAAAAGATTGGATAAATGACAATACTGTTATTTTCTTACCGACCACTTCTGGCCCATGCCGTTTTGGTAAATATGGAGAAGTGCTGAAGATTTTTTTACATAAAGAGGGACTTGACAACATCCCTATAATCAGCCCTTCTGTTGATACGGGTTACCTACAGATAGAGGCACCAGAACAGTTTAAAACCCTTTACCAAAAAGCCGATGCATTAATAAACGTATTCAGAGCAATAAAAATGGCGGATATGACAGATGATTTAATCAGAAGGTTCAGACCATACGCAGATGATTTTTCTCATTTCGACGAAACTACCCAAAAACTCTGGGAAAATTTACAACAATTACTCATAGAAAAAGGTGGATCTATAAAATATCTAAAAAGATGGGTGAAAGATGCTATAGATACTTTCACAAAGTTATCTCCAAGTGCAAAAGAGCATTCACTTCCTTTAGTATTGTACATTGGGGAGATATATTCAAGACAACATGATCCTTACACAGATTATGTAATGCAAAGGATAGAAGAAGAAAGGTTAGGAATAATCAGGGGAACTATAGCTGAATGGTTAGAATATGTAATTTACATTAACGAAAGAAGAAACCCCAACTTACTTTTCCGATTTGTGGATAATTATATGGGTTTCACCGATTGGCGTTTCAAAAAAATTTTTGGGGCGTATTCTAAAGACCACACTGTTTTACCTAAACCTCAAAAAATCATCGATGATATGCAAAATAGTAGAAAGTACCACGGCGATATTGTAGGAGAATCACCATTAGTAATTGGAATATTTCTAAAATTTTTAAATGGTGAATTAACAAACGGCAGGCAACGGGTCTCTGGGATATTCCATGTCGGTCCTTTTACTTGTATGCAAGAAGGAGTGGCGATGGCAAAAATGGATGCCATCACCAAAGAAATATCAAAACGAGATCCTTCATTAGTTGTTCCCATGATTCATGCATTTTTTGGAGATTCTGCCAATACGAATCTCGAAGCTGAAATTGCAGCATTCAGAGAACAGTGCTATCTCAAACAAAAATTGACAAAATAAGGATCTACTCTCCCTTTAGCAAAGAGAACCTAAAGTGAAAATTATTCAACTCTAGAAACATCTAAAGTTACTTCTTTTATACCGTTGGTAGTGTTTGTTTTGAACAATTCATTTAAAGCCGAAAGCAATTTGTTCTCAATTTCGGCAATTTTCTCACTGTTTCTAAAATCTTCAGGCTTATAAGTTGAGAATATGAGTCTAAGAGTGTCAAAAACCTGCGAAAAGGAATTTTCCACGGTTTCTTTCATATCTGCGTTGGCAACTAATAAGGAATATTCCGCAACAAAAACACGGTTGTTAAGGTTGATTCTAACTGGGTATTCTCCTTTTATAATTTCAACTTTTAAGTCTTGCTGAGTTTGAATATACCTGATTTCAGGTTCTAGGGCACCATAGAATTTGATGTCAGTGTATCCCAGAAATTCAGGATCACGTGGATTATCTTTAATGGAGTATACACTAACCTGTCCATTTTCAAATCTAGCGTATAAATAGCCATTGGCGATTTTAATACCGTTAATACCTTCTAAATTCAAGTTTTCTAGTAGCCTGGGAGTGTTAGGATCGCTCATTTCTGCGATGCTTAATCCATCCATATATCTCAGTATATAAAGATAATTGTCGTGATTAATTACATCTGTAACGTTTCCAGGCGTGTCTATTGTGGCAATTTCTTGGGGATTATTTGGATCTGTAACTTCATATATAGTTACTCCCATTTCGCCACTTGGGGAGTAAAGATAAACTTTTTCCTCAGGTATTACTTTTGTGGAAAAGCGTATTTGAGAGGTAGATTCTCCGCCTTTTTGATCCTTTGCTACAATTCTTAAGGTGTAATTTTTTCCCATTTCCAAGGAATTAAATTGATAAAAATAGGTATTGATATTTTCTGCTATGAGTTGCTCCTGTTCAGAATCAGCGGTTAAATACAAGTCAAAAACCAAGGAATCTCCATCGGGATCTTCCGCTTGCCACACAAAGTACACATTCGGCTCGCTTAATTGTTGATTTGCAGATGGAGATAAGATTATAGGGCTATTTGGAGAACTATTTTTTTGAAAAGAATAGTTTTCAGAAAAATCATAAACCATGTTGTTTTTAACAACAGCAAATTTGAGATCCAATCCTTCTGAAGGCACTGAACTTAAAATAATGGTATTCTGGGTGGACGTTCTAAAAGGTTCGTAAATTCCATCACTGTTTCTTCTATAAATTAAATATTGGTCATAATCTTGTGGGAGCGTTATGTACAAATCGTTATTATCCCATCTGTAATCTATTTGATATTTTAAAGGTGATTTTTCAAGTTTTATGTCGTTTATTGTTTTATCTTCATTCACAAACAATTCTGGGTTGTTATAATAGTAGTACGCGAGTCCAGAATCATTGACTGCCATGATATTTAGCTGATAAGTTCCTTCTTCTATCGACGTTAATTCTATACTTTCTCCAACGGGGAAAGATGCTTCGTAAGTATTGGCTCCAATCAATTCAACTTTTATTTCATTGTAAGGCTCTTGCAGATCTTCTGATTTTACTATTTCGTAGTTGATCGTTACATTGTACTTTCCACCAAAAAACAACAGGGAAAATATAATCACGATACCTAATACAATTATTGCAATAATAGTTGTTATTATAATTAACCTTTCTCTGTTTTGCGGTGGCTTCTTTTCTTCTTGGTTGACTAAACTCTCGTATTCTAATTTATTTTCATTCTTATTTTCTGACTTGTTCTCTTCAGCCATTTCTATCCCTCCAAAGATAAATTTACTATTGCCTTTAGAAACCTTCTTTAACGCCCCTTCGCCCCAACAATTTTTTGTACAACTCTATATATGTTTCTAAGAGAATATCTTCCGGTCTAGATGACGGATCAATCTGTACCTCAGTTAGATATTTTTCCGTATCCGGTATTATGTCCTTTAGATTGTTTTTTATTGTTTTCCTTCTTTTAGAAAAACATATATGAACAAATTTCATGAAATCTTTTGGATCTATTTCTTCTACATACTTATACACAGGATTGAACTTTAATATTACTGAATCAACTTTTGGAATTGGTATGAAATTATTTCTAGATACATCCATGATTTTTTCAACGGTACAATAAGTTTGAACGAATATACTTAAAGGGCTGTAGCTTTTTTTTGATTTCGCCATCAACCGTTGTCCAAACTCTTTTTGAAACATAAAAATTGCGTATTCAAATTTTGGTGATTCTTCAAATATCTTTTCTAATATTTTTGAAGAGATATAATATGGTATGTTTGCAATATATTTCAGTTTTGAAATATCTTTGAATTTAGAAAGGTCTACGTTTAGAAAATCCTCAAAATGTATTTCAACATTTTGTGAACCTTCAAACCTTTCTTCTAACAATGGTTTTAGCCCTTCATCAATTTCAAAAGTTATTACTTTTTTGACTTTCTTTGCTATCTCTTCTGTGAGAATTCCGTTGCCGGTTCCAATTTCTATTATTACGTCATTTTCATCGATTTCACTTTTTTGGACTATTTCACGAGACACACTTGAGTTAGACAAAAAATTTTGACCCAACCCTTTTTTTAATCTGATATCGTACTTCTTAAGCCATTCAGAAGTTTTCAAACAAATTTCACCCTTCTTGTTTTATTAAAAAAGACCAGAAACATTTTTGTATGTATCGAAGCCCGCGTTAATAAAACTCATGAATGTTTGTACTGTACTCATAACTTCCACGATGTTGGTAAGTGTGTTTTTTGGAATGTAGATAATGTCTTTTGGTTTTACTTCTGGGTTCATCCCAGTTTTTACAGGCGATGCGTTTATGATACCAGATAAATCTAAAGTTACAGGTGGATTTTCTGGACCGTCTTTGAATAAGTATACCGTTGTTAATTGAGCTGATTGAGAGGCGTTTCCGGCTTTGAGTATAGCGTCTAGTACTGTCATTCCTGCATTGTATTGGATAATACCGGGTTTTGCCACTTCTCCAAAGACGTAAACGACTTGCTCTTCTGCCGGTGGTACGTAGACTATAGATCCAGGGTTAACAAGTACATTTCTTAGTGAATCTACGTCTTTTATATCGACTTTTATTTCTTCATTGTTTTTTGTGTAGATGAAAATGCTCTCTTGGTTTTTCCAATCAATAGCGGAGCTAGAAAGGATCTCAACCAAGCTCATAGGGACATCCGTTCTTAGACTTTTTGGAGAGATATTTCCCAAAACGGCTATATATGAACCACTCACTTCCGGTTGAACAACGACGTATGAGCCTTTAGGGATTTCCATCATTAAATTATTTAACAATTCTTCAGAATTTATCGTTTTTATCTTTTCATTGTTTTGGTAGATTGTGATTGTTCCAGTGTCTACGGGAGAGAATCCTTTTACCGATGAGAAGACATCTATTAATCTTGCATTTTTTTGTTGGATAACTTGTGTTTCGCCTGCTTTGTAGACGATAACTTGGTCTGGAGCAATTTTTGAAATCTCTACAAAGACTTTACCTTCGAGTGGAATATTTTTTAAACTGTCAGATTCATTCGCTGTTAAAGTCCCATTTTTTTCACCAATTTGATATCTAACTCGGTAGGAATCATCTAAGTTTAATGGGAGCAATAATTCATACAAACTTTCTCCTTGATTGTAGGCCTTAACATCCGAGTATTCTCCAAATATGTAGGCCATTCTTAATTCTGTGTCGGCAATTATTGTTGAGCCAGAACTTACTAAGACATCTTTCAACACCGTTAAGTTATTTGGGTCGACGGTTAAACTTTTTGTACTTCCAGAATTATCCACTATGACCAAGTTTCCTGAAAAATTATTACTGAAACCACCAGCTAATCCGACTATCTTATCCATACTTATTTTTTCGTTGGGTAAAAATTCAACTTTTCCAGCTCGATTGAATGCGCCACTTAGATAAACATAGTTTCTCTTAAGTGTAATTTGAACAAAATCACCTTTTTTTAGATTGGTATTTGAATCGACTGATTGGTTGTTTACCAGAATTTCTTCCACATTTTCTTCACTTATACCAACTTTAGTTAAGAGTGTTCTGATGTTTGCTCTTTCTTGTTTTTCAAAGTCGACTCTTCGTGAAATTTCTTGTGAACTTACGTATACATAATTTTCAAATTTATTTATTATTACGGTATCTCCAGGTTGTAAGAGAAAATCATCTCCTTGAGTAATTTTTTGTAAAGACACTTTGTACGTTTGTCCCCCTCTTACAACAGTTATTTCATCATTTACTTGGTTTAAAGGTAAGTTTATATCAGAACCAGAGGAAATCATAGTTATTACAGATTTTATTCCCATGCCTTCAAAATAATCTAAAGAAGCTGATCCGAAATCAGAAAAAACAAGAACATTATTCGTATAGTTGTAAGGAATTATTACTGTGTCACCTGGTTGTAAGGAATAATCTTCTTTTTTTACTATTTCATCAAATGGGACTTCTTGAATTTCTGCTTCTCGAACAATCATTATTTTAGTAGGCATCTTATTAGTAGGAATATTCATGGAAGAGATGACAGTTTTCAATGTCAAACCTTCATAGTAATCTAACGATGAGGTACCGAAGTCTGAAAAAACAGTGACCTTATTTGTATAATCGTAAGGGAAGAGGACAAAGTAATTTTCATATATATAAGGATCTTCACCAGCTTCTCCATTTTTGATCCATTCAATATTAACTTTTTGTTCTTTTCCATCGGGAGATTTGATCAACGTGTAAGAGGATTTAGTGATATCTTTTATCCCACCAGCTAAGCCGATTAGATCCGAAAGTTTAATCTTTTCGTTTTTTATGTCAATAACCCCATTTATATTAGTGTTTCCTAACACCGTTACTGAAAACGGAGCGTACTGAGTGATTCCAACCGTAACTTTATTAGTTTTTATATAACTCTCCATTTTATTCGATATTTCGTTTTCGATTTCTTCTAAAGTTCTACCTTCCGCTTTTATTCTGCCAATAGGAGGTACCGTGATGTCTCCATCCGGTCCAACAACTGCATCGGTTATTGAATATTCAGGATATCCCAGAACCCAAATTCCTAAGGTGTCACCCATCCTTACGTTATATGAAAAAGTAATAATTGGTAAAACCAAAAGAAATAAAAGAACGACAATAAAATGACCTTTTTTCATTTTTTATCCTCCCCACTAAAATTTTTTGTTATATCATTTTTTCTATTAGTTCCAATTCTTGGGAATCGTAACCTGCCATTTTTAGATGGTTTACTATTTTTTTTGCTTCTTCATTGTTTCCACTTTTCAAAGCGGCTTTTGATTTTATGATCAAAAAATTAATCTTATTTTGTCCATTCTTAGGTTCTTTTAAAGATAATATATGTTCATACTTTTCTATTTCGTATAATGAATGGGCAAGGTAAAGTTTTGTTTCGTCTAACTCTATCCCTTTTTCTAAGGCAGTTTCTAAAAATATACTAGCTTCTTCGTAATCCTCACTTAGCATATAACAGACACCAATGTTATGATAGAACATTGGATCTTCGGGAAGTAAAGATATCGCCTTTTTGTAATATGAAACCGCATTTAAGTAATTCCCTTTTTCTAACATAGTGTTCGCTTTTTGGTTGTAATAATAAGCCATTTCTTTACTCACTTATATCGCCTTCAGTGTAGTAAAAAAGAGTGTCAACTAAAATTTTTTCTTCTAATAAGAGAGAGACACTGGCTGGATTTATTCCGCTTATTATTGGAGGAAATAAGTTGTATTCTAAATAATCAATAGGTTTATAAGAAACTTTCAAATAATCTTTCAGATATTCTTCTTGGTTTTGATCTATAATACCTCCTCCGCTCATAAAGGCAAGGTTTTCTAAGTTTGTGTTCACTTCTTTTCCATTGGACAGGTGAAATAAAGAACTACTTGAAAGGATAAAAGGTATTGTCTTTTCAGGGGTTAGTTCCATGTTGATTTCACCGTGAGTTAATATCTTCGAATCGGTGTTAATTTGTGGCACATGAACTTGGAAGAGGTCGTTAATTTCATATTCATAAGTATCTGATATCGAATAAGTACGGTGATAATCAAAGGGGACTCTTCCTCCTGAATCCATTACGTATATATTTTTGGTTAAAAAATCCATTTTTTCGCCTGAGATATCGTTAATATTAATTTTTAGAGTCACCGTTCTGTTGTTTTTGCTATACTTCAAACCATATAAATTTAAAATATATAGGTTACTTTCAGTATGTGAATCTATTCTTTCCAAGTAAACCTTGTTACTTTCCAAATCTGAAAGGATAAGCACACCATTTTCAATTTTAATTTTTCCCCTGAATTGACTAATATTTTCATTGTTCAAATCATCATCGATTGGTTTAAGATCTCCATCTTCTTTTAAAATTTCTATGCCATCTTCAACAGAAGAAATTAAAATTTTATTCCATGGAAGAACGTCAAGAGAAACATAAGTTTTATTTGGTAATTTGATGGTGTTCACCACTTCATTTTTTAATATATTGAAATTAAAAACTGATGAACTTGCGTAATCAATAAGGTATAAATTACTGTGCCATAAGGCTCCGTCGAGAAATAATATTGAATGATCAAATTTTTTTCGTTGAAGTATTTCACCGTTGTAACCTACGATTTTTATTTCATTGTTGTATGGATCGTATCCGACTAATCTTCCAGCGTTATCGATATCGTAAATTATAAATGGGAAATCTTCCGTCAAAACTTCCATGTGGTTTTCAGTTTCACTTGTTAATACCGTACTTTCCACCGTTGATTCTATTTTGATTTCCTTTCTAACTATTGGAGAATAACTTTCAAAGTAGTAAATTCCTTGATCGGTACCTAGGTAAACTCTATTCAGATTTTCGTCAGCGTTTATAGAATAATAATTTTTATCTTCGGCTAATCTTATCCATTCTTCTTCATAGTTACTTGTTTTAAATATCAAGTGATTTTGAGAATCTAACACGTACAAATTTGAATTGATGATCTCGCAATCTACAGGATTATAAAATCTTTCAAAAGAATCCTTTACCCCTGCTGTTTGGCTGATTTGGAGAAGTACAGGTGTAGCATAGTTGGAAAGTGAAAAATTTTTGATGCTGTCTGTAAAGCTCAACAAAGTATTAGCTTCCTCATTTACGGTAGAGAATAATAAAGAATTTTCCAAGTCTTGAATAGCTTTGTCTATCATTCCCAACTGTAAATCCAATTTTGCTGCATAGTACCAGAGTTTAGGTATATCTGTTATGTATATTTCTCCGCTCATTGCTTGATTCAATTGAATACGTGCCTCGTATTTTTCTCCTTCAAATAACAACTGAAGACTTTCTGAAAATAGTTCTCTAGATTTTAACTCACTTTCCGATAATTCTTGAGAAAATATCCAAACGTTCGTCAGCAAAAGATAGATAAAAAGGGGGATAAGTGCTTTTTTCATTTAATCTTTTCTTCCTTTTTAAGGATTTTTATAATGTCTGCTTTATTTTCAGAATTCGATAGTATCCTTTTGATATTCGATCTATGCCTATACAAGCTCAGAAAAAATAAAAGTGTGTAGGTAATACCCATTTTTAAATTCCAAAAAAAACTTAAGATAGCGGTTATAAGCAAACCTAAAAGGGATGATACAGAAACATATTTAGTCGATAATACGACAAATATCCAAACTAACAGAAATATTACACCTAATATTGGGCTCAATGCGAAATAACCACCTAATGTAGAAGCCACTCCTTTTCCACCTTTGAATTTTAAAAAAATTGGATAGTCATGACCTAAAACAAGGGCAATTAAAGATAAATAAGGAACCCACGAATCAACGCCAAAAATAAGTCTTATTATTAAAATGGGAATGAATGCTTTCAAAAAATCAAGAGTTATTGAAAGGAGTCCCCATTTTGGCCCCAAAGTCCTTAAAACATTGGTTCCTCCAACGTTTCCACTTCCAGTTTTTCTAATGTCTATCCCTTTTCTCCATGGAATCAAGAAGCTGAAAGGAATCGATCCACATAGATAACTGATGATCAAAGCAGCAATGGACATATAATTTCCTCCCTGAAATTAGGATATGTAAGGTATTAAAAATTTAAAAACAAATTTCAGAGTGTTTTTTGTTTAGTGTTGGTTGTTTTTTGGCTTTTTCTTGCTTCAAATTTTAAAAATATAGGTGAACCAGTAAATGGATCAATATAATTTCTTATCATGTTTCTCAAACCTTGTTGATAATATTTTGGTATATCGTATGGTAAATTTGAATAGAATACGAAAACAGGAGGTCTAATTCCTACCTGTGTAGCATAGTAAAATTTGATTCTTTTCCCTTTTTTAATTGGTGGTGGAGTAACAAGTGTGTATTTTTCTAAGGCTGCATTCAACGCACTTGTAGGGATTTTTTTGTTTCTTGATGTTTCGACATCCTCTATGGCAGTTATTAATTCTTGAATCCCCCATCTTTTAGGTGCAGATGTGAATACTAATGGACTGTAATTTACAAAGTAAAGTTCTTTTTCAAAATATTTAAAAAATTCTTCTTTTCTTTTGTGGTTGTGTCTAACTAGATCCCACTTGTTAAACGCTATAATCGTTCCCTTTCCTCTTTTTTCAGCAATACCTATAATGCTTTTATCTTGATGGGTTATGCCTTCTGTTGAATCAACCACTAAAATTACTACATCTGACTTTTCAACAGCTTTGATCGTTCTTGATATTGAAAACATTTCGATACTTCCATAATGAACTGTGCTTTTTTTCCTCATTCCAGCTGTATCTATGAATCTAAAAGTCTTATCGCCAATCTTAACTAGATGATCAATGGCGTCTCGGGTAGTTCCAGGTATTTCTGAAACGATGGCTCTTTCTGAACCAAGTATGCTGTTAAAAAGAGAAGATTTTCCAACGTTGGGTCGCCCAACGATAGAAACATTTATTTCTTTATTACCACTTTCATTATCAACAGATTCTACCGAATCTAAACCAAAAGTTTTTAAAGTGTTTGCGATAGTATCCATTAAAGTAAAAATGTTTCTGTTGTGTTCGGCGGAAACAGGGATTCCTTCCCCAAAGCCTAGAGAGTATATTTCTGGCTTTACCTCCAGCTCGTATTTTTCGAAATTCTCTGCCTTGTTAACAACTAATATAACCTTTGAATTGGACTTTCTTAAGTAGTCTGCAATATGATAGTCTTCTGAGGTAAGTCCAATCTTTCCATCGATTACAAATATTACCAAAGATACGTCTTTTAAACTTTCAAAAATTATTTTTTTCTGTCTTTCTTCTATATTATCTTCCGGTTGTTCGAATATACCACACGTATCAACCATTGTAAAAGATACATCGTCCCATTGGATTGTGGCGAATATATTATCCCTCGTTACACCGGGCATATCGTGAACTATTGATTTTCTTTCACCTATCATTCTGTTGAATAATGTTGATTTTCCCACATTTGGTTTTCCAATTATGAGAATCGTCGGGTTTTGCATGTTATTCCACCTCTTGTTTTTCATTGAAGCTATTTACTCTTCGTTCATTTCATTCATTATTTTTAGCGCTTCTTCTTTTTCTCTTTCTTCTTCTAGATGTGTTACACTTATAATCATATTTCCTCTTTTAAATTCATTTTCAAGACCGATCTCTAAGACTTTTGCTTCTATTTGATCTCCAATCCTATATGTTTCCTCGAGACTTTTTGAATTTGTAGAAGCCTTGCTTGCAGGTAGATAAGCCTCTACTTCGTAATCATCGATGAGTACTATTGCCCCTTTATTTAAAAAACGGATTATTTTTCCTTTAACAGTATCACCAGGTTTTATCTCCTGTGAAGCCTTTTTCCAAGGATTTTCTTTTGTTTCTCTAACTGATAGTCTCATCTTTCTGTTATTCTTGTCTATTTTTATTATTTTTACTTTGATCTTTTGTTTTTCCTGAAGAACCGTAGAAATATCGTCTACAAAATCCCATGAAAGTTCTGAAACGTGTAAAAATCCAGTGATCCCTTCATCTATTTTTATAATTGCTCCGTTATCTAGAACCTTTTCGACGGTTCCTGTAACAATGTTTCCCTCATTGTACGTTTTTTCTAGGGTTTCCCATGGATCTCCTAAAACTTGCTTATAACTTAGATTAATCTTTTTATTCTCTTTGTCTACATTCAATATTTTAACTTGAACATCGTCTCCAACTTTTACTACATCGCTTATCCTACCCTTCCTACCCCAAAATACTTCCGTTTCATGAACCAAACCTTCTAAACCTTCGTCAATCTTAACGGTAAAACCAAAAGGTAATATGTTGGTCACAGAACCTTGAACAATGCTTCCTACAGGATACTTTTCGTCCACTGTTTTCCAGGGATCTTCTTTCATGCGTTTAAGTGATAGTGAAATTCTTTTTTTCTCCCTGTCCAATTTTATTATCAGTGCTTTAACTTTTTGACCCACTTTTAGATAATCTTTTATTGAGATCTTTTCGTCCCAGCTAACCTCACTTGCTGGTATGAGGCCGTTCAGATGATCGGTCAATTTTACAAAGGCACCAAAATTTTTTATATCCTCTACAACACCATCGATTACCATTCCTTCTTCATATTCATTGAAAGTTTGGCTAATTTTTTCTTCAACATAATCTCTTCTTGATACGACTATGTTTTTTCCATTTTTAGAAATAACTTTGGCCATTTTTTCTCCTTCAGGTAAATCATCTTTGGGTCTTAATAAAGATAGTGAACCGGGAAGAAATGCGTTGACAATACCTTCGATCAGTACGCTGTAGCCTTTTTTTAGCTTGTTTTTAAAAATAATCGGATAATTCTCTCCTTCTTTTATCTTGTTCAAAGTTTCGTTCCAAACAGCCCTTTTTTCAGAGGCAAAGTTTAATCCTTCAGCATCATTTGTTTTAGTTATTTCTACTACTATCTTTTGACCTTCTTGATATTCTTGAAGTGGTTTTATGAGTTCTCCTTGACTTACAAATACATCTCCTGTTGCACCTTCTAAAGCAACCCATATACCATCGCTATTTATTTCAAATACCTTTCCTTCAATTATTTTTCCTTTTTTTACTTCGTTTATCTCTTGTTCGTTCAAAAGTTTTTCAAAAGTTTTTTCCTCCATTATGAAAGATCCTCCTTCTTTTGGCTTAGATACTCCAACACTTTGTTTAACTGGGATGTTGGTGTGGATGAACCAGTAACTATTCCTATTTTGTCTTGTGAAGAGATAACTATTTCCTTAAGTTCTTCAAGAGATTCGATATGGTATGTCCTTTTACAATATTTCTTTGAAATACGATACAATTTTTGAGTATTGGAACTGTTTTTTCCGCCTATAACTAACATTAACGTGCTTTTTTGAGAAAGTTCTAGTGTTTCCTTTTCCCTTAAGACAGTTTCAGAACAAATAGTATCTCTTATCAACACCTCCGTAAAAGAATTAATAGTAAGTATACTGACTATAAAATTTTTGTATTCTTCTTCGCCCATGGTTGTTTGTGACACTATCAATATCTTCCTTTGAGATATTTTCACTGGAGAAAGTGTTATTAACAATTTATTCTCATCTACATTTCCTTTAAGCCCAAGTATCTCTGGATGATCAGGTTTTCCATACACGACAACAAAGAATCCTTCTTTTTGTTTGTTCCCTACGTATTTTACTAAATTTGTAACTATTGGGCAAGTCATGTCAATAACTTTAGAGAATCGTTCTTCTAAAAGTTCTTTCTCAGCCTTTGAAATACCATGGGCTCTTATAATTACCGTTTCGTTTATGGAATCTTCGGGTATATCATCTAATCCTTTTATAGTTATTGCACCTGCTCTATTTAATTCTTCTATTACCTTTTTATTGTGTACCAACTCACCGTAAATATAAATTTTATTTTTGTCAACAATGGAGTTTTTAACTTCATTGTACGCTTGTTGAACACCTGAGCAAAAACCGGTTCTTTTCGCTACATTAATCTCCATAAATACCACTCTCTTCGACAATTTTTAGTATTTTTTGCAAGACTTCTTCTATGGACAGATTAGTAGTATCTATAATTATCGCATCTCGCGCCGGTTTTAGTGGAGCTATTGAACGGTTTGAATCATTGTAATCCCTACTTTTTATTTCTTCCAGTATATCGTTGAAAGAAATATTTGCTTCTTCCCCTTTTTCCTCATTCCATCTTCTTTTAGCTCTTTCTTCTAAAGAAGCGGTTAGATAGATTTTAATATCGCTATCGGGGAGAACTACAGTTCCTATATCTCTTCCATCAACCACTATACTGACTTTTTCGGCAATTTGTTTTATTATCTCATTAACTTTTTTTCTGACAATATTATTCTGGGAATAAAGGGAAGCTAAATCACCGATTTTTGAATCTTTAATGGTGGTGGTCACATCTACTCCGTCTAAAAAGTAACGGTTGTTTTTTATTTCAATGTTAAGTTTTTCTAAAATATTTTCTATATTTTTTGAATCTTTTGGGTCCATCTTTTGTTCATTTAGGTAATAACCAATAATTCTGTATAAAGCTCCACTATTTAGATAATTTATCTTTAGTATATTAGCTAATTTTTCTGCGATCGTAGATTTTCCTGATCCTGCCGGGCCATCTATAGCAATTTTTATTTTTTTAGCTTTTTGAGTCATTTTGCTTCTCACTCTCGTTTATTTTTTTCAAAGCGAGGTGTAATTCTTCCAATTGTTTTTCGCTGACTTCTGATGGAGCATTGGTCATGGGATCGGTCCCAGAAGCTGTTTTTGGGAATGCAATAACCTCTTTTATGGATTCTTCTCCTACCAGTATGCTCACCAATCTATCCATTCCAATTGCTATACCTCCGTGAGGAGGAGCACCATATTTAAAAGCTTCTAATAAGAAGCCAAATTTCTCTTGTGCCTCTTCTTTACTCAAGCCTAAAACATCAAACACCTTTTCTTGTACATCTTTTTTGTGTATCCTAATGCTACCACTTGCGATTTCATAACCATTTATTACAAGATCATAAGATTGAGATTTGATTTTTAAAGGGTCTTTATTCTCGTATTTAGCTAAATCATCTAAATTGGGCATAGTAAAGGGGTGATGCTCTGCTACGATTCTTTGCTCTTCCTCATTCCAAGAAAACATTGGAAAATCAGTAACCCAAATTATACTGAACCCAGATTTTTTTTCGAACTCTTCTTTGATCATTTTTATCCTCAATTGTCCTAAAATCTGGTCTATTTTATCTGTTTCTTCTAAAATAGCGAATAAAACGTCACCTTCTTTCATTATACCACGTTCTACTAAGATATTAATCTCTTTAGCTGCAGCTTTTTTTATATTTGATCTTATTTCCTTGTCAAAAGCGATCCATATCAAACCAGAGCTTCCTTGTTCTTTTGCGAACTCTGTGAGGTTATCAAATTTTTTTCTGGAAAAATTGTCAGCCCTATCAGGGACAACAAAACCTTTTAATATAAGACCTTTATCTATCCCATTTTTTATAAAATTAGTTTCTGTATTTTGAAAATATGCTGTTAGGTCGATAAATTCCATACCATACCGTATATCAGGTTTATCTGAACCATATTTTTGTATCACTTCATCATAGGTGTATTTTGGAAAGGGGGTCTCTAATCCTTTGTAATTTATAGACTTTTTGAATATTTCTTTAATTAATTTTTCAGTTAATGCAAATATATCCTCTTTTTCAACAAAAGATTGCTCTATATCAATCTGTGTGAATTCGGGTTGTCTATCAGCTCTAAAATCTTCATCTCTAAAACAGCGAGCTATTTGAAAATATTTATCAAAACCTGATACCATCAGTAGTTGTTTGAAAAGTTGTGGAGATTGAGGCAAGGCGTAAAAATTGCCTGGTCTTAATCTAGAAGGAACCAAAAAATCTCTTGCACCTTCTGGTGTTGATTTTGTTAAGTAAGGGGTATCAATTTCCAAGAAACCTTCAGCGCTTAGCGTATCTCTTGTGCTTTTCATAACCTTGTGTCTAACTATTATGTTCTTTTGCATTCGTTCTTTTCTCAAGTCCAAATATCTATATTTTAACCTCAAATTTTCTGAAATATCCTCTTCTATGTTGACGTATATTGGCGGTGTTTCAGATTCAGAAAGTATTTCTAAATTTGTTGCAAGTATTTCAATATCCCCAGTAAACATATTTAGGTTTCTATCTTTTTCAGGACGTGGTCTAACTTTTCCTTGAATAGAAACAACGTATTCATTTTTTAATTTTAAGGCTTTTTGATAAAGCGTATTGTTATCGCTTGAATCAAAAACCGCCTGAGTTTTACCGTATCTATCTCTTATCAAAACAAAGATTATTCCTCCTAAATCACGAATCCTATCTATCCAGCCGTTTAAAACAACGATCTTATCTATATCGT
>NZ_JALY01000130.1:0-4883 GCF_002924615.1 Petrotoga halophila DSM 16923
AAAAATTACCTAACAACAGAGTTATTGATGTATTACTTTCTACCTATAAAAATACTTGGGATAACGAAATTTCCTTTTTTAAAATTCTTAGTAAATTGTTATATAAAAGAAATTATGTTTTCATTCCAAAATTTACAGAAGAACACAAAAAGATTATTGTAAACAAATTTAGAGAAAGTAACATTAGACTTTCTGAAGACTTTGGTGTAAGTATTGATAAATTAAAAAAATACCAATATATTTAACTTAAGAGAAAAAATAAAATTTTGGTTCTCTCCCAAAAAGTGTGGGTAAATAAACGGTAAGCTTAATTTTACTCCAGATATTTACTTACTATTTTTGTTGTAAAACCTATTTTAATAAAGTCTAATTACTCTCAGTATTCATTTTTTATCAATTGACTTCTTTACAAAAGGGAGTGACGCTGAAGGATGGATATTAAATTACGACCTTTAAAGTTAACAGATGCTGATTATATGAAAGAATTCACTGAAGATGAAGATATTTCTAGAAACTTACTCTTTACAAGATATCCTTTTCCAACAGAAAATATGATTTCATTTATCAAGACTTCTTGGGAAGATAAGAGAAATATACATTATGCTATTGCAAATGAAAATGATGAATATATCGGAACCATTAGTTTAAAAAATATTAGCTATATAGACAAAAATGCCGAATATGCAATAGTAACAAGAAAAAAGTATTGGGGTCTAAATGTTGCTTCATTAGCAACAGATAAAATTCTAAATTATGGTTTTTACACCCTCAATTTGAATAAGATATATTTAAATGTTTTAAGTTCGAATTTAAGAGCAATTAGATTTTATAAAAAATATGGATTTAATCAAGAAGCCATTTTTAAAAAACATGTTTATAGAAATGGTGATTATGTTGACTTAATTTGGTTTTCTTATTTTAAAAATGATTTTAATGATAAGAGGTTTAAACCATGAAAGGCATAATCCTTGCAGGGGGAAATGGTACAAGACTTTACCCAATAACAAAGGGAATAAGTAAACAATTATTGCCTATTTACGATAAGCCTATGATTTACTATCCATTATCCGTTCTCATGATTTCTGGAATAAGAGAAATTCTAATAATTTCTAATCCAGAATATATTGATATGTATAAAAGGCTATTAAACGACGGAAGTCATTTAGGACTAAAGATAGATTACGAGATTCAAGAGAAACCAAGAGGACTTGCAGACGCTTTGAATGTTGGCGAAGATTTTATCGGTAAAGACAGTGTTTGTTTAATCCTTGGGGATAACGTGTTTTATGGTCAAGGTTTTGGTCCAAAGCTTCAAAAGGCCTCTGAGGTGGAAAGAGGTGCTGTTATATTTGGTTATTATGTAACTAATCCCAGTGAGTTTGGAGTTGTAGAGTTTGACGAACAGGGAAATGTTTTAAGTTTGGAGGAAAAGCCTTCAAAACCTAAGTCAAATTACGCTATTCCCGGATTGTACTTTTATGATAACTCTGTGATTGAAAAGGCTAAGAATTTGAAACCTTCTGCAAGAGGAGAATTAGAAATTACTGATTTAAACAGAGAGTATCTAAAAGAGCAACAATTGAGAGTCGAACTTCTTGGAAGAGGTTTTGCATGGCTAGACACCGGCACTTACGATGGACTTGCCAACGCCGCTGACTTTGTTAGAACCATTCAAAAAAGAACTGGTTTATACATCGCTTGTTTGGAAGAAATAGCCTACAGGAACAAATGGATAACAAAAGAAGAATTGATTAAATTAGGCAAAGAATATGAAAAGACTGAATATGGTCAATACATTCTAAGATTTGCGAGTGATATGAATTGAGTATCCTAGTAACAGGGGTAGCTGGATTCATAGGAAGCAATTTCGTATACTACTACCTAAGAAAACACAAAGACAAAAAAATAATAGGGTTAGACAAACTAACCTATGCAGGGAATTTGGATAACCTATCCAAATTAAACGAAGAAGAAAAAAATAGGTTCACCTTCATAAAAGGTGACATAAACGATATAGAACTGTTGGAAAAGATATACCAAGAAAACGAAATAGAAGGGATAATAAACTTCGCAGCAGAAAGTCATGTAGACAGATCGATACACGACCCACAGATATTTTTAAAAACAAACATACTGGGAACACAAACGTTGTTGCATGTATTCAAAAAATACTACGATGAAAGAAAAAACCAAAAATTCTTACAAGTATCAACCGATGAAGTGTATGGAGCGTTGGGACCAACGGGATACTTCACAGAAAAAACACCCCTTGATCCACACAGTCCTTACTCTGCAAGTAAAGCGAGTGCAGATCTAATAGTAAAGGCTTACCACGACACATATGGACTAAATACGAACATAACAAGATGTTCTAACAACTATGGACCATACCAATTCCCAGAAAAGCTCATACCGCTAATGATAAACAACGCATTAAACCACAAAGAGTTACCCGTGTATGGAGATGGGAAACAGATAAGGGATTGGTTGTACGTGGAAGATCATTGTAAAGCGATAGAGCTTGTATTTGAAAAAGGAAGAAGTGGAGAAGTATACAACATAGGTGGACACAACGAAAAGGAAAACATAGAGATAGTAAAAATAATAATAGAATACTTACAAGAAAAAACAAAAGACGAAAAGATAAACGAAGGTTTGATTAAACATGTGAAAGACAGGTTAGGCCATGACAGAAGATACGCAATAGACCCAAGAAAGATAAAAGAAGAGTTAGGCTGGGAACCAGAGACGAAGTTTGAAGAAGGTATAAAAATAACGATAGATTGGTACCTTGAAAACAAAGAATGGATGGAAAAGGTTATAACAGGGGATTATAAGGAGTTTTATAGGAGGAATTATGGGGGATGAAAGTTAGTTATATGAAAAATGGATACGTATTGAGCCCTTTTTCAGGAAAAAAGGATAAAATTAGGAATTAACTAAGATATAGAATCTAAACAAGGGGTGATTTTATTTTGGGAAATATTCTTGGTTCTTTTTGGGTAAATTGGTTGATTGTTTTTTTGGGGTTGTAAACTTCGGTTTATTTTTTCGGATTCTTGCTAAATCAAAGAATCTTTCTTCTAAATTAAGACCTAACAGGGCAGAACATTTAGAACTTTACGAATTTTTCAGAGATACGTACAAAAATTCTAACGCAAAAAATAACTTTGGATATATCGAAGGTGAAAATAGCTCTATTAACAAGTGTTTTTCTTATTATGGTTCTATAACTAGTATTTTTCCGCTTTTGGGGATTTTGGGTACAGTAATCTCTTTTTTGAAACTTTCAGAAATCACTTCTGAAGTAATAACTCAAAATTTTGCGAATGCTTTATCTTCGACATTTTTTGGTCTTCTTTTTGCAATACTATTTAAAGTATTAGAAGGAGTGTTAGCGCATAAAATAGAGGATAACAATTATATAATAGATACAATGATCAAGACTGCGAGTGATAGAAATGAAAAAAAGAACGATAATTGAACTTACACCTTTTGTAGATATACTGTTGATACTTCTTTTCGCTTTTTTATTTAACATATCTGAAACCAATGAAAAAGCTGAAGTTGCAACAAACAAAAGTATAGAGTTAGCACAAGAAAATTTCGAACTTAAAAATGATTTAGAGGAAAAATCAAACTTTCTTCAAGAAATAGCTAACAAAAACGAAAAGTTGGAAAAACAAAATACTTTTTATAAAAATTTTTACATAGAGCTATCCAATATCATTGAAAAAGCTTTTGAAGATGTGGAACTACCAGAAGATATTAGTGAAGATGAATTCGAAAGAATAAAAAAACTATTGGAAAACAAAGAAATCAACTTAGACTACTTTATAAAAAACGAAGCTTTAAAAGAGAACTTCTTTGTTCTGGATATAACCATTCAAGGTGAGGAGCCCGAAGTTTTCTTAAACACCCAGAAAATAGACTTTTCCATAACCTATGAGCAGTATGCCTCAGAAAACACTAGAGAAAGTAAATTAAACATTCTTGAAGAGAAAATAGAAAGTTCTTTGAAAAACAACGGAATTCCCCAATTAGTTCTAATAACTATAAAACAGATGGATGATAATGTTTTTCTTTATTCATATAATTTGTTGTTGGAAGCAGTAAAGGAAATACAGAATAAATACGGTGCTGACCGAATTTATTTTACAGAAATACCATTTTTATACAATAATTAAGGGGTGATATTATTAAGAAATTGATTGTTTTACTTATTTTAATAATCATAGCTTTATTATTCTTTATAGGGTTTGCTTTTAAAGGATTTGGACTTGGGGGAGGAGGACAAGGTACAAAGGGCCTAGGAAATCAAATTGAAGAAGATAAAATACCATTAATAACAATAAAATCTGACGAAATATATGTTAACGGTGAATTAGTAAATAAAGATAATATTGCAGAAACTTTCAAAGAACTAGCCAACAAAACAGAAATAGTGGAAATTGATTCTAGTAAGGCAAAAAGAACAACTTATTTGGAAGTTAAAGATGAATTGGAAAAATTAAATTTAACTATAATAGAGAAATAATATCTCTTATAGACAGTTTATTTTTTGTGCACCCAGCATGCTCAATAACTAAGCGGTGAAAGTCCATTGTGGGTCAGGTAGCAGGAACTACTAGTTGAGGCAAGGGTATCCATCGTGAGGTGGAATCTGAAGGAAGCCCAAGGCAAAGTCCTGGAGCGATGAACAAAAAACAGATACAAGGCTAAGTGGAGTGGACGAGTTTGCTTTACAAAACGAAGTCAAATAGCTATCCAGAACTTCAAGGAGTAAATCTGGCGGTTAGATGGGCTGAAAGTTATTGCACTTACCTGGGGAGATCTCAAGAATATGCTGTTAAAGCAACCCATACAGCAATGTATGGCTGAAT
>NZ_JALY01000337.1:0-2265 GCF_002924615.1 Petrotoga halophila DSM 16923
AAATGGGAATACACAGAGCAAATGCTGAAGAGAAGGTATTTATTAAGTGAGAAAATAACAAAATGCTAAGGGACAGACTGAAATTCCAAGCAGGCTAGACAACTGTTAGGATTTCCTAAAGGGGGTCAGGTGAGATGGAGAAAATGGTTTTGAAAATATTTCAAATGGAAATTGAGCGACAATGTAAATTCGACATTATTGCTATAGAGCAAATAAAAACAGGATTATCAAATAAAGATTCAGATCTAGTATGGTATGCAATACAAAATTTTTTGGTAGCTGTAGGTAATATCTCCAAAATTTTTTGGCCAATAAATCAAAAATATGGGATGAGAGGCGAAAAGTTACGAAAAAGCTTAGGTATTGAAGATAATTCCCCTATACAACCAAGGAACTTTAGAAATCATTTTGAACATTTTGATGAAAGATTAGAGAAGTGGGCAGAATCTTCTGAAAGGCATAATTTTGTTGATTCAAGTATATTACCCCCGAATATGATAGCTGGAATAGACCAAAAAGATTTCCTTCGTATTTTTAATCCTACAACATGGACACTTACTTTTAGAGGAGATAAATATGAGCTGAAACCGATAATAAAGGCTATTTGCGAGCTTTATTCAAAAGTTTCAACCGAAGCGAGTAAACCATGGTGGGAGTAATATTTCGCCGTCACCTAACAGCGGATAAAAGAAAAATTCGAGTTACCCCAGATCCAATGGTTGTTGAACTTCTTTCATCTGCAGGACGTTATATGCAATATTGTTTAAAGAAGAAAAGGTTAATCTTGTGGAAAGGCTGACCATAAAGTAAAGGAGGTCGGGAAGAAAAAATGACTGATAAGGAATGGTTCAAAAAAGGTGTTGAACTTAGCGAGCTTGGGAGGTATGAAGAGGCGTTAAGGGCTTTTGAAAAAGCCATTGAGATAAATCCGCAAGATGACAAAGCCCGGTTTGGCAAAGGTGTTGCACTTGGCGAGCTTGGGAGACATGAAGATGCGCTAGAGGCTTATGAGAAAGTCATCGAGATAAATCCGCAGTTTGCCGAATCCTGGTTCGCCAAAGGTGTTGAACTTATCAAGCTTGGCAGATATGAAGATGCGCTGAAGGCTTACGAGAAAGCCATCGAGATAAATCCACAGTATGCTGATGCCTGGGTCAACAAAGGTGTTGAACTTGGTGAGTTTGAAAGACATGAAGAGGCGCTGCAGGCTTACGAGAAAGCCATTGAGATAGATCCAAAAAATGCCTTGGCATATACCAACTTAGGAGAACTATTCTTTAAATTTGGAAATCTTAAAGAGGCTTCTGACAATGTTGATAACGCGCTCAATATAGATGAGGAACTTGTTCCTGCATGGAGTTTACAAGGCAGAATCAAAATCGAAGAAAAAGACTATGATACTGCAAGTGAATCCTTTAAACAGGCAATGACTTTGGATTCAAGTAATCCAATACATTTCCTCTGGTATACTTATACTAATTATCTCAAGGCAGAATTCTCCTTGGATTCAGAAGATAAAAAGTATCAAGAAGAAATCACCACAATCATAAGAAACCTGGAAAAGATGAATGAAACGTTGTCGAAAAACTCAAAACAGGGAAAAGAAATAAGGGCTTATGTTCTGTATTTTTTAGGGCACTTCTACCTTAAGAGCAATGACATTTTTACAGCAAAAGAAAAACTTGAAGAGTGTATCAAATTAAAATCAAAATCTCCAATAGAGGCACCCGCGCGTGAATTGCTCGACAATATTTGGAACTATCAAATTAGGCCATCCTTGTGGCGCTGGTGGTTTAATTCCCCTTTACATCGCTGGCTTAAGAGAATTGGATTTTCTATTCTTTTACTGCTTATACTGCTTATTCTTGCATTATTGCTGCTTCACCTATTTGTTCCTGAGTGGTATCTTTCTATTCAAATAAACTGGTCTCTTTCTGTATTTCTTATTGTGTTTTTAATCATTATCCTTTTTTTACCAAACATAAAACGCATTCAGATAAAAGATATTGAAATAGAACTACACTCCCCTCCTCCCATTCCTGTTTTATCTCCTATGGTAATGGAGGAAGAAATGAAGGAAATAGAAGCAAAATACCTGGAATCAGAAAAACTGAGATGACAACCAATTTTAACCATATTTTCAACGTTTTTGTGACTATCAAACTCAAGGATAACACCTGTTGGACCAATTGTTGGTACACTTTCTAAAACACTTAAAAGTATCGAAAATGCTACAAAAAGCGGGAGTGATAAAAATAAACGATA
>NZ_JALY01000338.1:0-1584 GCF_002924615.1 Petrotoga halophila DSM 16923
TGATCGGTGGAGTATTTGCTTTGTGAAAAAAGCAACATTTGAAAAAGCCTAAAAGATTTAAAAAGGGAAAATTAAAAGAATACAGAGTGGTTATCAAAAATGGATAAATTTGGTTTCTTAGACTTTCTTGAAAAACGAGCCAATTAACTTTTAAATCAAACATAGGGGGAGGGAAAATTTGTGGGAATAATTTTAAGGAAGATTACAAAAACTTATAAAGAAGGACAAATTGAAAAGCATGCTCTGATAGATATTGATTTAGAAATTGAAGAAGGAAGTTTTGTAGCTATCATGGGAGAATCAGGTTCAGGGAAAACAACACTTTTAAACCTTATAGGTTTGATAGATGAAGTTACCTCAGGTAAGATAATTGTTGATAGTAAAGATGTGACAGCTTTAAGCCCTGCAAAAAAGACTGAGTACAGAAAAAATAACATAGGTTTCATATTTCAGGATTTTAATTTGATAGATTCATTGAACGTAGAAGAAAACATCATGTTGCCGTTAATAATGAGCAATTATTCAAAAAACGAAATTTATGATAAAGTCAACGATGTAGCAAAAAGGATAGGGATTGAATCGTTGATAAATTATTACCCTATGCAAATCTCAGGGGGTGAAAAACAAAGGGCGGCAATCGCAAGGGCTGTTATTTGTAATCCCAAGATATTGTTAGCAGATGAACCTACCGGGGCGTTAGACACAAAGAATGCGAAAATTATTATGGATTTATTTGTTGAGATAAATAACCAAGGACAAACTATCTTATTAGTTACCCACAGTCCTTACATCGCCAGCTATGCTAAAGAAGTTGTTTTTTTGAAAGACGGATCTATCTTTTCTCAAAAAAGACGTGAAAATAAAAATAGAAATGATTTTTACAACGAGTTACTATCTGTAATTCTTTATTGATGGAGGGGATACGTTATGAAAAGAGGAATAATAACCAAAATCGTAACAAAACAAATAAAGCAAAGCAAAGAATTATATTATCCTTTCATTCTTTCACTTTTTACCAACGTATTTGCCATATTAATGTATTCAGAGTTAGGAACAAATATAGAGATAGTGGTTCCAACAAATAGCACTTTTTTTCAGGAATTTTTTTGGTTAGGGATCATCATATTAGGCCTTTTCTCTTTAATATTTCTTCTATATACTAACAATATAGTAACCAAAAGATATGCCAAAAACATTGGGGTTTTATTAACCATTGGCATCCCCAAAAAAGGTATATTTCTTGTCATCTCTTTACTGTACTTAATAATGTACGTAATTGGTTTTGTTTTAGCCAGTTTAGGCGCTTATATTTCAAAACTAATCATTGCCGGCATTATCAAAAGAACAACGGGAGTACTTGAAGTTAACCTTTTGACTGTTGATTTTTCTTTACTTTTAAATGTGTTTTTATTTTTCTTCGTTCTTATATTTATACTCATCATTCAAAGCTATATTATGATAAGTAGAAAAACTGTGAGACAGTTACTCTCCTTTTCAGCCGTTCCCACCAAGATACCAAAAAGTAGTAGTGGAAAAGCTGTTTTAGGATTAATCTTTATTATCTTTACTTGGACAATAATGACT
>NZ_JALY01000072.1:0-2576 GCF_002924615.1 Petrotoga halophila DSM 16923
TCGGTATTAGGCAATAAATATGCCAAAATAGCATGCCCAAGTTCATGATATGATAGAATCTTCTTTTCCTTATCAGATATTATTCTATACTTTTTGGATGGACCAGTTAGTACTCTATCAATAGCTTCTTCAAAATCGTTCATTTCGACTTGATTTTTCTTCTTTCTTGAGGCTATTAAAGCCGCTTCGTTAACTAAATTTTCTAAATCTGCTCCGACGAATCCCGGTGTCCTTTTGGCTAACAATTTTAAATCAACATCGGGGGCAATCTTCTTTTTACGTGTATGTATCTTTAAAATTTCTTCTCTTCCTTTTACGTCTGGAGGGGGCACCATTATTTTTTTATCAAACCTACCAGGTCTAAGTAATGCTTTATCAAGAACATCAGGTCTATTGGTAGCAGCCATTACAACAACTCCTGTTGAAGTGTCAAAACCATCGAGTTCCACTAACAAGGCGTTGAGAGTTTGTTCTCTCTCATCGTTACCACCACCAAGACCAGCTCCTCTTTGTCTACCTACTGCATCTAATTCATCTATAAATATTATCGCAGGAGCATTTTCTTTAGCTGTCTTAAAAAGATCTCTAACTCGCGATGCACCAACCCCTACAAAAAGTTCCACAAAATCTGAACCACTGGCATAATAAAAAGGTACATCTGCCTCACCAGCTATAGCCCTTGCCGTCAAAGTTTTACCTGTTCCAGGAGGTCCTACCAATAAAGTCCCTTTAGGCATTCTTGCACCCAATTCTTGAAATTCTTGAGGGTTCTTCAAAAATTTTACAATGTCTTCTACTTCCTCTAAAACTTCATCGATTCCTGCTACATCTTTAAAAGTAACTTTTTCACCGATGGGTTCATACTTTTTTGCCTTACTCTTTCCAAAGTTCATACTGCTTTTAGCACCTGACGTAGCTGAACGATATAACCAAAAAAAGAAAAGCACCATTATTACTATGGGAATTATGTTTATTAATAACGCAAACCACCACTTTGATCCAATACTTTCGACGTACTCTATCTTTATACCTTTTTGAATTAAACTATTCACATATTGTTTATCGTTTACTAAAGCTGGTGAAAAAGATTCATAAGTAGTACCGTCTTTGCCAAGTATTTCCACGTTTCCATTTTGATTTATTTTTATGGATTCCACCTGGCCGTTATTGATCAAACTCAACATTTCTGAATAAGATATCATAGGATTATTTTCCCAATTCAAAGAAATGAGAGCTCCAATAAAAATAACTGCAAATATTATATAAACCCAAATTATGTTAGAAGGCCTTACTTTCTTTTTTTCTTCTTTGGTATTTTTATTTTCTTTATCGTTTCTATTTTCTTTATCGTTTTTATTTTCAGGCATTTATTTACCTCCTCATAGATGTTAACCTATACACATTTAATCCAAAATACTGTACTTTTTCAACGTATTCATTTTTTTCTAATTTTTCAAAAATCTCATTTTTATTTTCACATTTTCTTTGATCTAAAAAACTTTCAATTTCATGCTGATTCATCGGATGTCTTTTTATTATACTTAAAATAGCTTCCAAATCATCTTTTATCGAGCTGTAAAAATCTTCTTCTTCTAAAAAATCAAGGGATATGCCTCCTAAGATATTTTGAGCTAGCTCAATTTTTTCTTTTTCTGGAACTGTTACCCAATCTTCTGCTGGAGGTCTCATTGGTAAATTTATATACAATCTATCATAAATTATTCTATTAAATATTTCTTTGATTTTCCTTAAAGATTCTTCATCATCATTTAGCCCTTTTATCATCATAAATTCCATCCAGATTTTACCTTTAAAGTTTTTAGAAAAACTTATCAATCCATCCACGTACGAATCAAAAGATATACTTTTATGAGACCTGTTTATTCTTTTAAGCGTTCTTTGATCATATGCATCCAGCGTTGGCATTACGAGATCGCTCTCATTTAATTCTTCCCTTACTTTTTGTTCAGAAAGTAGAGCCCCATTTGTAATTACAGCAACAGGTTTATCAACATAAGTTTTTATTGATTTTATTAGTTCACCAATTCTAGAGTATAATAATGGTTCGCCTTCGCCAACTATGGTTACAAAATCAAACGGGGATAGATCGTTCTTAACATAAACATCAAACTCTTCCAAAATATCTTGTAAATTAAAAAATTCTTGTCTTTTGTTTGTCATGTTAGTCGTTCTTCCCAGCTGACAGTATACACAAGAAAAATTACAAGTTTTTGGAGGTATTGGGCTTACTCCTAAGGATCTTCCCAATCTTCGAGAAGGTACAGGACCATATAAGTATTTAAAATTCATAAGGCGCCTCCATAATATTCTCACTTTTTTACCCATTTAAATTATATCAAAAAACACCTTTTAAATAAAAATGATAGTGAAACATACTAAAGAAAAAGAAATGAGGAAAAAAGTATCTTTTATTTCCCAATTAAACTGCTTAAATCTTGTTCTCCCTTCCCAACCATTGTATCCTCTTGCCTCCATAGCAATACTCAAATCTTCAGCCCTTCTCAGGGCAGATACCAACAAAGGAATAATTATAGATATTGCCCCTCTAATTCTTC
>NZ_JALY01000284.1:0-1601 GCF_002924615.1 Petrotoga halophila DSM 16923
AAATAATAGATGAATACCCTAAAATAAGAGAAATTTTAAAACCATTGACATTGTATTTAAATGAGGATATAATTATAAGGCTGAACTACTTGGTTGATTTTGAAGGTATAGAGCCCAAAATTGTTGCCAGAAAGTATCTACAAGGTTTGGGTCTTATTGAATAAATAATTTCCAATAACTTGCGGAGGCGTGCACCGAACTGGTTAAGGGGCCGGTCTCGAAAATCGGTGGGGTTTATCCCCTTGTGGGTTCGAGTCCCACCGCCTCCGCCAATTTTTATATGAGGAGGGAAGTAAAAGATGCCTATTCTATCTGAAATTAATAAATACTTACAAAGTAAAATTTCATTCGGGAAAGACGATTATGCAATACCAAAAAGATGGATGCCACCTAATTATACTGGTAAAGTTAAACTAGCTGGGAGAAAATTTTTTGTTAACCCCTATGAGTTTATATCCAACATAATCGATAACCTATTAAAAAATTCTGTAGAAGACGTAGATTACAGCAAGCCCCTTTCCCTCATTAAAAATGTTAAAGAACCTGATTGGATCAGAACAAGTCTAGTTTATTCAGCTCATGTACGAGCTACAGCTGCATATGTTCATGATCAAACAACTCTATTCGTTCCGATAGATGAAAAAGGTTATACTGAATCAGGTACGTTCTTAAAAATGTTGATGTTAATCCCTTACTTTTCTACTTATAACGCCGATAGTATATACTTACTTCCAATAACTCAAGCTAGCGGTAAATTTAAAAAAGGTGAAGTAGGTTCACCATACGCAGTTAAGAATTTCTTCTCTGTAGAAAAAGATTATCACGATACTCTTTTGGAAAATGAATTCACCCCTAATCAAGAATTCGGAGCTTTTGTCGAAGCCGCTCATATGGCTGGAATGAGAGTATTGTTAGACTTTGTACCAAGAACAGGATCTAGGGACAACGACCTTATTTTAGAACATCCCGAATGGTTCTATTGGATAGATATAGACGAAATGAACGATTTTGCGCCTCCTAAAGTTAAAGACCTGGGATTTGTTCAACCAAGCAAAGAAAATTTAAAAATTGTCTACAATGATGAACAAGTTAAAAATCATCTTAAAAAATTTAGATGGGACCCAAAAACTCAGAACCCACAAAAATGGGAGAATTTTATAAAAAGAAATAAAGACAACCCAGATTTTTTGGATGAAATAGCAAGAGAATTTAAAGTAATAACCGTTCCAGGATTTTCAGATTGGATAAATGATCCCCAGCCTGCATGGGAAGATGTCACTTTCTTAAGGCTCTATCTTTCTCATCCAGAAGAAGCCCTAAAATATATAGACGGGGCAAACCAACCTCCTTATGTGCTCTTTGATGTTGTTAAATCGAGTTTGTTCCCAGGAAAAGAAAAAAATACTGAACTTTGGAACTTAATAGCAAACATTATCCCATTCTATCAGAAAAATTTCGGGATAGATGGCGCTAGATTGGATATGGGGCACGCTCTACCTGATGAACTTGAAGATGAAATTATAAAAAGGACAAAAGAATACGACCCTGCCTTTGTAATAATAGCCGAAGAATTAAGCATGGACAACCATATAAAAGCTAAA
>NZ_JALY01000076.1:0-1609 GCF_002924615.1 Petrotoga halophila DSM 16923
AAATAATAGATGAATACCCTAAAATAAGAGAAATTTTAAAACCATTGACATTGTATTTAAATGAGGATATAATTATAAGGCTGAACTACTTGGTTGATTTTGAAGGTTTAGAACCAGAAATTGTTGCCAGAAAGTATCTACAAGGGTTGGGCCTTATTAAATAAAGAGTTAAATAATTTACAATAACTTGTGGAGGCGTGCACCGAATTGGCTAAGGGGCCGGTCTCGAAAACCGGTGGGGTTTATCCCCTTGTGGGTTCGAGTCCCACCGCCTCCGCCAATTTTTATATGAGGAGGGAAGTAAAAGATGCCTATTCTATCTGAACTTAATAAATACTTACAAAGTAAAATCTCACAGGGTAAAGACGATTATGCAATACCGAAAAGATGGATGCCACCTAATTATACCGGTAAAGTTAAACTAGCTGGGAGGAAATTTTTTGTTAATCCCTATGAGTTTATATCCAACATAATCGATAATCTATTAAAAAATGCTGGAAAAGATGTGGATTACAGCAAACCCCTTTCTTTCATTAAAAATGTTAAAGAACCTGATTGGATAAGAACGAGCATACTTTATTCTGCTCACGTAAGAGCTACAGCTGCATATGTTCATGATCAAACTACTTTATTCGTTCCAATAGATGAAAAAGGTTATACTGAATCGGGTACATTCCTAAAAATGTTGATGTTAATCCCTTATTTTTCTACGTACAAAGTCGATAGTATATACTTACTTCCAATAACTCAAGCCAGCAGTAAATTTAAAAAAGGTGAAGTTGGTTCGCCTTATGCAGTTAAAGATTTCTTCTCTGTAGAAAAAGATTATCACGACACACTTTTGGAAAATGAATTCACCCCTAATGAAGAATTTGGAGCTTTTGTCGAAGCCGCTCATATGGCTGGAATGAGAGTCTTGTTGGATTTTGTACCAAGAACAGGATCAAGGGACAATGACCTTATTTTAGAACATCCCGAATGGTTCTATTGGATAGATATAGACGAAATGAACGGTTTTGCACCCCCTAAAGTTGAAGGTCTGGGATTTGTTCAACCGAGCAAAGAAAATTTAAAAATTGTGTACAATGACGAACAAGTCAAAAATCATCTTAAAAAATTTAGATGGGATCCAAAAACTCAGAACCCACAAAAATGGGAAAATTTTATAAAACTAAATAAAGACAACCCAGATTTTTTGGATGAAATAGCAAGAGAGTTTAAAGTAATAACCGTTCCAGGATTTTCAGATTGGATAAATGATCCCCAACCGGCATGGGAAGATGTCACTTTCTTAAGACTCTATCTTTCTCATCCAGAAGAAGCTCTAAAATATATAGACGAGACAAATCAACCTCCTTATGTGCTCTTCGACGTAGTTAAATCAAGTTTGTTCCCAGGGAAAGAAAAGAATTCCGAACTTTGGAACCTAATAGCAAATATTATCCCATTCTATCAAAAAAATTTCGGTATAGATGGTGCTAGGTTGGACATGGGTCACGCTCTACCTGATGAACTTGAAGATGAAATTATAAAAAGGACAAAAGAATACGACCCTGCCTTTGTAATAATAGCCGAAGAATTAAGCATGAACAACCATATAAAAGCTAAA
>NZ_JALY01000339.1:0-2435 GCF_002924615.1 Petrotoga halophila DSM 16923
ATAAAAATCCCATTAAAATTTAGATGGGATAGTTTATGATTTTTTGATTCTATTGAATTATATATGCAGCTTTTAAGAAAGACTTTGGGTCAGAAGATATATATTTTATTATCTCTGAAAGATCACCAACATCGGTTAATAATTTTTGAAAAAGGAATTCATTGCTATTAAGAATTTTCACAGCTCTTTGCATGGTGAAAGGATTTACATAAGAGCCGGTGATCGAAATTTCCTCACTGTATATTTTAAAAGGCTCTACTTCCTTTGATTTCAATCCCTTTGGTGTGACTCCAAAATCTATAATTTTTCCACCTTTTTTACTAAGTTATAAGCTGTTTCAAAACCTGAAACAGTCCCAGAACATTCAAATACTATATCAAATTTTTTAGATTGACGATTATTGTTAGGATGCTCTACTTCCAAGCGAAACTCGTTTTTTATAAATTCTATTTTTTCTTGAGAAATCTCAAATATAACAGTTTTTCCTACTGAAAATCTGTTTAACAGCATAGCGAAAATCAAACCTATTGCTCCTCCTCCTGTTATTGCTATATCATCAGTGTAAGAGAAATTAGAAAGGTCTATTCCATGGATTATACAGGAAAGAGGCTCTGCAAATATCGCATCTTTTACTTGTATATTTTCGTTTAATGTATAGATCTGTTCATTTGGAACCGAAAGAAATTCAGCAAAACCACCATCTCTATTTACCCCAACTGCGTTTAGATTCTCACAAAGATGAATTTTACCTTCCCTACAATACTGACAAACACCACAAGGTCTATTTGGATCAATGGTAACTTTGGTTCCTTTCTCAAATATCTTAGATTTTACTATTTCTCCAACGATTTCATGTCCTGGTATAAGAGGATAAGTAGCCAAAGTTTCCCCCTTAAAGATTTTTAAATCCGTCCCACAAACCCCACAACCTAATACCCTTATCAATGACTCATTTTCCTTTGTAGATGGTTCCTCTTTATTAATTACTTCAATTTGATGAGGTTGCTTTATATAAATAGCTTCCATAAGCACACCTTCTTTATAATTTAATCAAAGTTTTAAATGAGTTTTTTTCATTACTTGCGTAGTGAAATGCATCAGGTACTTGATCTATTCCATCGAAAATTTTTGATATTAATAATTGAGTATTAATTCTCTTTTGAGAAATTAAGTTTATTGATTCTGAAAAATCATCATCAGTATACATTAGGGCCCCCCTTATAATAAACTCTCTATCTTGAATTAAATGTAGTGGAACAGTACCAGGACCAGCGAAAACACCTATTACAATAATTGTACCATGTTTTCTAACTAAGTTAAAAGCTGTATCAATTGACGATTGTATCCCTACAGCTTCAAAAACAACATCAAAATCTTTATAGGCATTAGTTTCTTGAGGGCTCAATGCATCTGAAACGAAGTTGAATTCTTTTGCTTTTTGCACCTTCCAAGAATTAACATCAAAACCTATTACCTCTTTTGCACCATAGACCTTAGCAACTGCAGCCGTAAGAATTCCAATTGTTCCCAAACCAACTACGGCTACTCTTTTTCCAGCTAGACACGATAGCTTTGCGGCATGAACAGCTGTTGACAATGGTTCAGTTAATGTGAAGGCTTCAACTTCATCGTTTTTAGGATTAATTGGGAAAATCGCTTCGTTTGGTATTATAACTTTTTCTGCTAATAAACCCTCTTCTTGAAATCCTCTAACTTTTAAGTTCTCACATATATGAGGCATTCCATGTTTACAATAGTAACATTCATTATCCCAAATGGAGGGCCTAATAGCAACATATTGGCCTTTTTTAAATATATCAGACTTTTCAATGATTACAATAACTTCATGCCCAGTCGAAACTGGAAATTCTACAAAAGGATGTTTCCCTTTGAAAACGTGAACATCTGAGCCACAGATTCCGCAATATAAGATTTTTAAAAGGCTTTCGTCATTTTTTGGATCACGATCTAGTGAATATTCTTTTATAACAATTTTATTAGGCTCAAGGATTACCCCTCTTTTTAACATTTTAACACTTCTCCTCTTTATAATTTTTATTGTCTATAGAAATTCTAAAACACGTACTTTAACTACCTTTTATACATTTTATACATTCAATATTAAAGGTTTACCTTCTTTATATTATAATTTATTTGATACCACGTTTTTATCATTTACCATACAAAGCTCATTATATGGTAATTCTTCTCAACTGTATTTCGATTTCGTCTACTAAACATACTGAATTTAAATTGAAATAGTCACACAGTTTAGTAGAACCAAGAGTTTTCAAATAATGTTTTGAGAAATACATATTTAGAAGTTTCTTGATTTTTATCAGTCCGGCAATTACAAATCATTTTGTAATAACTTTAACCTTAGAGGAAGGAATACACAAAAAATATTACAGTGCATACGATACTGTTCAAAGAAG
>NZ_JALY01000118.1:0-2225 GCF_002924615.1 Petrotoga halophila DSM 16923
CCCAGTCAATATCAATCACTCATCTCTGTCAACGGTATCGGTCCTGTTATCTCCTCTGGTATCATCAGTGAGATAGGTACGATAGCTTCCTTTCAATCCCATGATAAGTTGGCTAAGTTTGCAGGACTGACATGGAGAAAACGTCAATCAGGGAATTATTCCTCTGATGAGACAGAAATGACTAAAACAGGTAATCCGTATCTTCGATACTACCTTATCGAAGCTGCTAGCTCCGTTAAAAATCATATCCCTGAGTTCGAAGAGTATTATCGAAAAAAATATTACGAGGTTACCACTCATCAACACAAAAGAGCCCTCGCGCTCACGGCTCGTAAGTTGGTTCGCATGATTTTTGCATTGCTGAGCAAAAATCGAATCTATTCAAATTACTAAGTTGAATAGATACAAGTGAATCTTTTTGTGTTTTCAAGCCTATTTTGTGTTTTTCTGAAAGTATGGGCATTGTCAGTTACGCTAATTTTTAACAATTTTTTTGATTTTTACTTCTTGACATATCACCGATTAGCTTTTAAGATATTTGATATCCATAACCGTCATTCTTTTGTAGTAATGTAAGATATTTTGGATGTACATCACCAACACCATTTAATAAAAAACTTGGTCTATGCCGTATTGCAATTCGTCCAATATGGATACCTTTATTTTTCCCTTTTGGTACGTTTGCTAAGACTATGTCGCCTGTTTTGTATCCCATATATGTTCGTTCTTTTGGGCGATAACTCTTTGGAAACCCATACTTATCTACAAAACACATTCTACGCATTCCATGACCCATCGCTGTAATTTCCAAGACTTGCATATCGGGTTCAATTTGAACGTTTTGACCACTTTCTCCTACACAAGCTGCATCTATCCAATGTTTTTTGGGATAATTTTGTGTCTCACGATTGTACTTTGTCCGTCCTCCTGTTCCAACTTCAATAGGTAATCCTTCTTTTTTTAATTGATTGAATATATACCAACGTGTAGCATTAACTGATGCAACATCTTTGAGGGACCCTTTTGCTCTTGCCTTTATTTGGTTCAATTTTTTAGGATTGTTAGCTAGGAACTCATCGATAGATTGATTATTTTTCTTCTGATTGCATTCATGACAGGCTAATGTAAGATTTGATACTCTGTTTGAACCACCTTTAGATTTGGATACGATATGTTCTATTTCTAACGGTACATTCTCTTTACCACAATATGCACATTTTCTACCCCATTTTTCAAGGAGATACGCTTTTACTTCATATCCATACAATGTCCCTCGTTGATACTCTATTCCCTTAATTTCTGGATTTTCAAGTTTTTGAGTGTCAAAACGGACTAACTCCATTGAAATACCTGTAATTGGTGCAAAGTGTCTAATACGTTTAATCCATGTGAGTATATTTTCTACACGACTTATAAGACTTGGTGGTAACCAATCTTTTGAACGTTTTCTATTGTCAAACCTTGCTTTACGATACCTTGTCTTTCGGTTTCTTCGTGAACGTCTTACAGCTCTACGAGTATCTAATGCTTTCTTGATACTTTGACCTCTGTGATGAATCTCAGCACTCCAAATAACTTCCTTACCATTTTTAAAATCCGCTACTAAAGTAACTCCTGTAGTTTTACTTCCGGGATCGATCTTAACCTGTATAGGTTGTGTATCTCCACCTGCACGATCTTTCAGAATAATTGTGAATGGATGGTATCGAAATATTGCTGCTTTTCCTTTTTTCAATAACTCTCTTGCCCTAGCAGGATGACATGGCATAAGTGGTTGTTTGTTCTTATCTAACACAAAAACTCGTTGTACAGATTTCTTTTCCATGGAAGTTACCTTCCTCTCCCTTTCGGGTTAAAGTGAGCCTCGCCAATGTTATTCTAGCTTTCTACGTTCCAACACACTGGCTTCAACCCCGTATGCCTGTTTAATGTTGAACGACAGGGCTTGGAACTGGCTCGGGCATTCCAAGGTGTCATGACCAGAATAACGTAGTTCTCCAAATTTGCCGTGAGGCCGTCTTCAAACTTAGGCTGGTCAACTCCGAGGCTTTTCGCCTCCGTCTTTAGACGGGGGTAGTTGACAGTATCACCTCTTATCTCATTGAATTTATGAAACCTTCTAATTTGTTTAAATCTATGCTTCTTTTAAAAAGTGGATCTTTGTTTTGCTTATAAATAGTCAATTGTTCTTCAAAAGTTGGTTTTCCCTTTTCTTCATATATTAT
>NZ_JALY01000340.1:0-1063 GCF_002924615.1 Petrotoga halophila DSM 16923
CAATTTTAGGATGTGAATTGTATTTGAACTCTTTTATTAAGTTGGATAAAGGATATTCGTATTTTCCATAATGGTAAACTTTAAAATCACCTTTTGAAAGAGAAGGTGAATAAAGATTTCCTTTGCAATTGTCGCAAATGAGTTCTCCAAAGGCAATAGGTTTTTCACAAACCAAGCAATGAGGTTCAAAAACTGTGGTCATTATCTTTTTAAAAATTGACTACCATCTCCGCATTTAGACGTAGAAGTGTATTTAACGCAGCAAGTTTTAAATTACCATTTTCATAAGGGTCTTTGAGTATTTGATTTGGGACTTCCCAATAATCTTTGGCTTTAAAAAATTTCAGTAGATTGACGGCAGCTTTTCTTAAGGAAATAGGATACATTTTGTTGAGTGCGATTAAAGATACATCTTCTATTAAATTATCTAATTTTAATTTTCTTATTATTTTCAACCCTTCTCTTATTCGTTTGGTGGATAATGAATTTAGAAAGTTAGGAACGTAATCTTTAAGCATATAGTCTTGAAAATAAATGAGATAGTCACTTGCACCGATGACTAAGTCATCGTCTACAGCAGATAACAAGTCTCTACAAAAATCTACATAACTCATATCCTCCTTTTCAGTAGCTAATTTCAATCCAAACTTAACGATTTTTGCCTCTTCACTGTTCACCAATTGGTCGATCAACCAGGTAGGAATAGAATCAATTCCACAAACTTTCTTTGAGGTATTTGCAGCAAGCTGAAGAATGTGAATATCTTTTTCTTCCTGCACGATTTTTTCGATGAACTTATTTATAACTTCACACGGTAAACCAGAAAAGAATTTTATTATTATACCTTTTGTCTCATTGTTGCAATCATAATAAGTTTCTTTTAGGGAGTTAAAAAAGGTATAGGCATCTTCTCTTTCATAAAATCTTCTTAGAGCCATAACCTTAACGCTTTTATCTACTTGTTCGGATTTTAAGGTTTCAGAGATGTTCTGCAAAGCAGAAATCAGCTGTTTTATTTTAATATAGGGATCGTTTTTCATTTTACTAATAATATTTTCTGAAT
>NZ_JALY01000004.1:0-1571 GCF_002924615.1 Petrotoga halophila DSM 16923
CATGTTTTAAAGTTTCTAAAAACCCCAAAAGATAAAACTTAGGAGGAAATCAGTAATCAATGGCTAATGAAATAATCGAAACCTACAAAATTTTAGAAGAAAGAATAAAGTCAGAGAATATTCAAATTTACTTTGATATGTTGGATTCTCCTTATCCTTCTTTTAAATCCAAAGCTATTCAAGAATTAACAAAGCAAAAAATTGATGCCCCAAGGATTAAAGAGTATTTAAAAGATCCCGATAAAAATGTCAGATTTTCTGCATATAGGTACTTAGATAAAATGGGTCTTTTGGATGAGAATACTATAAAAGAGTCTTTGAAAGACATTTCAGCAAACATTAGAAAAGAAGCAATTATCAGCTACATTCAAATGGATATAAAACCTATAGAATTTATTTTGGAGTTTACCGAAGATCCCGATCCAATGGTTAGATATCAACTGATATCCACCTTTTTGGAATTCTACCCCGAAGATTCAGAAAAGATTATTAGTAAAATGAAAAACGATCCCTATATTAAAATAAAACAGCTGATTTCTGCTTTGCAGAACATCTCTGAAACCTTAAAATCCGAACAAGTAGATAAAAGCGTTAAGGTTATGGCGCTAAGAAGATTTTATGAAAGAGAAGATGCCTATACCTTTTTTAACTCTTTAAAAGAAACTTATTTTGATTGCAACAATGAAACAAAAGGTATAATAATAAAATTCTTTTCTGGTTTACCGTGTGAAGTTATAAATAAATTCATCGAAAAAATCTTGCAGGAAGAAAAAGATATTCACATTCTTCAGCTTGCTGCAAATACCTCAAAGAAAGTTTGTGGAATTGATTCTATTCCTACCTGGTTGATCGACCAATTGGTGAACAGTGAAGAGGCAAAAATCGTTAAGTTTGGATTGAAATTAGCTACTGAAAAGGAAGATATGAGTTATGTAGATTTTTGTAGAGACTTATTATCTGCCGTAGACGATGACTTAGTCATCGGTGCAAGTGACTATCTCATTTATTTTCAAGACTATATGCTTAAAGATTACGTTCCTAACTTTCTAAATTCATTATCCTCCAAACGAATAAGGGAAGGGTTGAAAATAATAAGAAAATTAAAATTAGATAATTTTATAGAAGATATATCATTAATCGCTCTCAACAAAATGTATCCTATTTCCCTAAGAAAAGCCGCCGTTAATCTACTGAAATTTTTTAAAGCAAAAGATTATTGGGAAATCCCAAATCAAATACTTAAAGACCCTTATGAAAACGGTAATTTAAAACTTGCTGCGTTAAATGCACTTCTACGTCTAAATGCGGAGATGGTAGTAAATTTTTAAAAAGATAATGACCGCAGTTTTTGAACCTCACTGCCTGGTTTGTGAAAAAGCGGTAGACTTTGGAGAACTTATTTGCGACAATTGCAGAGGGAATCTTCACTCACCTTCTCTTTCAGAAGGTGATTTTAAAGTTTATCATTATGGAAAATACGAGTATCCTTTGTCCAACTTAATAAAAGAGTTCAAATACCATTCACATCCAAAAATTGCCCAAATTTTTGGAAATATGCTAGCAAAGTTTTT
>NZ_JALY01000153.1:0-15526 GCF_002924615.1 Petrotoga halophila DSM 16923
TACCTCATAAGAACCTCAAAATCAAAGTCTGTTTTAAGAAACTTTTTTGCACAAATCAGCAAAAAAGCTCTGTCCACTGTAAAATTACTTTAAAATGTCTCCTTTGTACTGATGCTTCAAATATGCTTCATAACTCCACGGACAAGTTTTTTGAAAAAATTGTGCCAAAGCCTTAGCGTACTGTTGAATTTCCCATTGTGCATGTGAAGATGCCCTTAAATCCAAGAAATGCATCAAGGCCCGGGCATTTGTAGTTAAATAAAACTCAGTGTATTCCCCTACGGGTAGTATAATACGTGCCATTTCTCTTGCTACACCCATATTTATAAGTTTTTCGTAAGCCTCATAACTTTTCTTGTAAACTTCTTCTATAAGTTCAAGAGTCTCCTCTTTTAATTGTTCATCAAAGTATACATTACTACTCTGTTTGTTTTTTGTATCTTGTACCCTGATATGATCCGGGATATAAAACTCGTTGACGTTTTTCGATGTGTATCTTCTACTGATTTCATTGGGAGACATTCCTATCCTATGGCGAAACCATTGTCTAACAACAAAGATAGGGGCTTTTACATGAAATGTAAAAGTGATATGTTCAAACGGAGAGAGATGCCCATGTTCCATCAAGTAGTCTATGAGTTTTCTATCTTTCTCATCGGTAGATATATCTTTTCCGTGTGACACTCTGGCAGCCCTAACCGCAGATCTGTCATCTCCCATCATATCAACAAGAGTAACAAATCCTTTATCGAGCACTTTGATAAATTCCTTATTTGCTGTGAGGCTGTCTTCTTGATTGGTCATTGTCAATTTTTTTCTCCTTCCCAAATTTGAATACTATGTAGAATATCGCTGAAATTACTATAAATAACGGTAACAAGGTGGTCAAGAAATTGTTTCTGGTTAGTTTTCTATCTATAGCGTTCAAAGTTTGTTTTATATCAGAATTATCTGGATCGTACATGAGTGCTTTGGTTAAATAAATTCTTGAAATTGCCAAATTGTCAGTGCTGGTTTTATTACTCTCATATAAAGTTGTTCCAAGTTTAGCTAAAGCCTCTGCATTCTTAGGATCAAGATCGATAGCGGTTTTATAATAATTTATCTTCTGAGAGTTTGTTTCAGAAATATCGCCCAAAAGTTCATAACTTTTTGAGAGTACCGCTTTTTTATTAGAATTTTGAAGAATCCAATCGACAATTTTTCTTGATTCTGATTTTTCATCCAAATTGTAATAAGAAAGGGCTATTAAAAACATGATCCTTTCGTCTTTTTGTGAAAGATTTACGTAATCTGTTGATAGCTGTTTGACGTCTTCAAACTTGCTTAATTCAAATGCTTGAACTATCAACAATTCTTGAATTTTTCTATTTGATGGATAAGAAGAATAAGCTTTTTCCAGATTTTTGAATATGTTCTCTTTTTCTTGAAGGGTTGCCCCTTCCCACGTTAAAAGCGATTTATAATAAATTGAAAAAGGATTTTCTCCAATATTCTCCTCTATTATATCAATGGAACTTAAAATTTCATTAAATATTTCCATATTTTTGGATTTTTGCCACACTTCATAGTTCAATAAAACATTGATGGCATTAACGATAACTGAATCAGGGTAATTGTTGGTTAATATCCTAATTCTATTGATACTTTCCTCTTCATTACCTGGATAGTATTCAGAAAGAACGTTCAACGCAGCTGAATCATCAGGTTTTAAAGAAGAAAGTATATAAGGCCTAGTTTGATTAGCAGCAGTTTTATATTCTTCGTTACCTGTTTCATAATATTTTAAATACAATCCTAAAACGTTCAAACTCTTCTGGGATGAAACTAATAATTCATCGGTATCAAAAGTATAAACGTAGCTATCTAAATTACCGGCATAGATATTCAAAGTTATAAAAAAAATGGAAAGAATTAGAAATGATATTTTTTTAAGAAGTCGATACATGTGTCAATTCTCCTAATTATTTTTTAGCGCCATACGTTAAGGGGGTTCCCCTTAATAACCCCAAATCAAGGTCAAAATCATTTAAAAACATTGTTTGCACACTGCGGCAAACTTAAAAAATCTTTTTGCACAAGGCTGCAAAAGGGCTCCCCCCTGTAGTTTTGTTTGTTATCTGGGAACATTTGTTTGCTTTTGATAACCGTGAGGAACTATCTCATCATCTTCGAGTTGAAACACTACCTTCGTAATTGGTTTTGTAGGCATAAATTTTTTCTTGTGTATGATTATTTCAGTTCCTGGATATACCACTTTTTTTGCTATGATAAAGGCAGATTCTTTAGATGATTGAATTTTATTTCTAATCGTTTCCAGCTTTTCTTTATCTTCTCTTACTTCTGATAAGAGCATTTTATAGGTGTTAAAAGATTTCTTGTAGTATTCTAACCTCTTTTGGTCTATTTTACCTTTTTCTTTTAGGACTTGGATCCCTTTGATTATAGAATTGAGTTTCCTAAGATTTTCCATATCGAGGGCAATTTTTTGTTCTAATTTATTTAACTCTTCGTTAAGGTCAGGTAAAACTCCCACTTCACAGATAGATCTGACACCCATTTCACTCCCTAAAATTTCCGCTTCTATAAGGTTGGTGGCTAAGGTATATCCACCTGAGATCTTTCCGGTACCACCTTCAACGATGACATGTTTTCCTGCTTTGATGTTAGAATTGACGATGGCTGTTTTAACTATTACATCTTCTTCAGCTTCGATATTGGCGTTTTCGATGTAATTGCACCTCAAGATTTTAACCTTTATAGAACTTTTACCGGCACCTTTTATCCCAAATATTTTGGCTTCTCCTTCACAAAATACCGTAGCAGATTCAACTACACCTTTGATCTCTAAATAAGAAGTAGCTTCAACGTAAAAACCCGATTTAACATCCCCGTTAATGATCAACTTCCCTGGGAAGCGAACGTTGCCAGTAGCGTAGTCTATGTTTCCTTCTATCTTGTGTTCGTCAGAAACATCTAAGCTTATCTCACCATTCGGTGTTTCTTTACTGAGGAACTTTCCATCTATCTTTGAAATTACCTTATTGTTGTTTACTTCAACGTTATTACCTAACTTTAGTTTTAGCTCTTTTCCCTGAATACCTTCGATTTTTTCTCCCCGTACGTTTCTTCCGGATTCACCTTTGGTTGGAGGAATTATCTCTGCCAGTGTATCTCCTTTTTTTACGATTATCAATTGGCTACTTTCTTTTAAGTCAACATAGCTATTTTCATTGTTAAGTTTTTCTTCAATATTCTGCTGAAAGATTAACTGTGCATCTTTCCCAACCTTCGGAGGCATTCCATACGCAATAGCGTATTCTTTATCATATTCGGGTTCAGAGACAATTTCTTCAATAACTTCTGATTTTATCCCTACTACCACACCTTTTTCTTTTAGAAAAGCCTTTATTCCGCCAATAGTAGGTGGTCGTCCATCATCTATTAATTTTAAAGATGCCACCATCCCATCTTCAGAGATTCGCAGATCATATTTAGCCAATCTAAACTACCCCTCTTTCACCATAATATTACTTTCCCTTTCCAGTTATCAATCTTGTATCTGGAACTTGTAACGATGTTAAAATCTTGGGCTATTTCTTTTTTTATTAGGATGATTTGAGGTTTCAAATATTTCAAAAAGTGCAATCCAACCTTTTCTAAAAACTTTGCTGGAATATCTTGTGGAATTCTAAGCAAGTCTTTTTTGTAAAATGTAAAATATTTTTGGGTTAACTCTTCTCCAAGTATCTCAACTAAACTCTTGTAATTTTTTTGCTTAGACTCCTCTTCATACCTTTTTGATTCGTTCAAAGAAAAAGAACAACCACAATAATTTTGACGATAAATATTGTAAGTTTTACATATTTGTGCTGCCATATGAACACCATTATTGGACCTAAAGTTTACATACTTAAAAGATGGATTTTCTTCTTTATCCAAATTCTTCGTTATTTCTAAAATATCCTTGTGAGACTTTCTAGGGGAAGCAAGAAGAGTCGTTGAATAGATAGAAAAATTCAATCGTTTAGCTTTAGCTTTGGTCTTTTCAAGCCTCAACTTCATACATTCATAACATCTTTTAGGGCTTTTTTCTTTTCCCTTTATCCTTTCTAAAAACTTATCAGGTTCATAATCTCCTTCGTAGAGTTGGAACCCCCAAATATCCCTTAATTTTTTAACTTCATCCAATCTCTTGGAATATTCTTGAAGTGGATAAATATTCGGGTTGTAAAAAAATACAACAGGTTCGAATCCCTGTTCTACTAATTTTCTATAAGAAACCGTTAGATCAGGTGCGCAGCAAACGTGTAAGAAAATCTTCAAAATACTATCTTCCCTTCCATTTTTTCTATCGTAGAAGATGGAATACCTAATTTCTTTAGATCATATAAAGAGCTTATACGTTTAATAGCCCTATATTCGATAATTTTCTGTGCAGACACTTCTCCTATTCCCGGTAAACTTTCCAATTCTTCACTGGATGCTTCATTTATGTTTATTTTATCATCCACTATTTCGTAAACAACCTCTGAAAGATAAATATAGTCTTTAATATTTGAAAATGTTTTTTCTCCTATACCAGAAACATTCATAATGTCTTCTATTTCCCTAAAACCTTTCTCTTGTCTATAATTTAAGATTGCTTGTGCCTTGGCGGGTCCGATTCCAGGTAGTTCGATCAACTCTTCAACTGACGCGGTTAAAAGGTCTATTTTATTTTCCTGATAAGAATTAAGTCTACCTTCTTCACCCGAGTGATATCGATCAACCGTTAAAATTCCAAGCAAAACAACTAAAATTATACTTAATACCGGAAAAAGGAGCTTTTTTCTCATTGTATTTCTACTCCACTAAAGTAGATACCTTTAGTGAATCTGTCTGCTATACTCAGTCCAGTTAAATCAAAAACAAGCTTCTCATTCATATTTTTCAAGTATGTTTGTGCCTCGTTATAATCATCAAACAGACCGACGAGTATTGCCCAATAATCTTCGTTACTCTGTTGAAACTTACCGTTGAAAACAAAAGCGGGGATGCCCCCTTGTCTTAACGCCATCGTAGGAAACATAGCTGGTGCTGGAGTAGTGTATAGGTAAATTTGAATGGAAAATAGGTACTGCTCTTCCTCTTTCCCTTCCAAAGAAAAATCCGAACGATACAAGTAATACTTATCCCCGTTTTGAAAAATAAAGTAAGATATATCGTTGTTTAAAGCGTACAACGCCTCTTCAAAGACCTCGCGTTGATCGTAAAAAACTTTTACAGAACCTTTGTTGTATGGTTTTAACATCGTAACCGAGTTGTTCAGCAACACTTGATAATCGAGTTCTTGAATATTGTAACTTACCCTCGCCATTGTGTTCCCAATCTCAATCTGTGGCAAAACTAAATCTTCTAACACAGCAGATTTGGAAGTTGGTTCAACTTCATTTGGTATGTTTACTTGAGTATTATCTAACTCTTCAATTTTAAGTTTAAGATTATTCATCTGACTTTTTAAATATATAGTATACGTTGTCAGCGCGAAGGTGATCAAAGGTAAAATAAAAACAAGAATTAAAATAACTGTGAACCAACGCGGATTATTCTTTTTCATGATTCATACACCTCTCAAAAGAGATTTAAACTCTAAAAGGAGATCTTTCAGCTCTCCAAAATTCAAAAGCAAATCCACAAAGCCGTCCTCTTTTAGTAATATTTCTCTTATAGGTACGTTGTTCACTTTAGCCTTGATGTTTTGGATTTTTGATGATTTCAAATCTTCGAAACTTCTTATGTTTTCAAAGATCTCTTGAAAATTTTTCTCATGTATATACCCAAATTTAAAACTCAAATACACAAGAAACGCAAAAGACAAACTCTCATTTTGAACGAAATCAGCTTTTACAGAGGTATCTGCAATGTATTTCATCAATTTGGTCCCAGGAAAAGGTAAATCATTAGAATAAAGGGACAAAACAAATTTAACAGCAGAATAAAGATAATCCTCTAAATCTAAGCGGATGAAATTTTTAGAATACTTCAAAGATAAGCTGGCAAAGTTATTGTCAAACAAAATCCCCAAAATATATCCCAAGAAAAACTGTTTTTTCATATCTTTTTTATCTAAAAATTTGCAAAAATACGGATCTATATAAACTAGATCGGGATAACCGCTCACCTTCAAAAAATTCTTAGTGTAATTCATATCTAAATAGAATTCTCCCGAAACGGGTAAATATATCATAGAAGACAGTGTTGTTGGCATAACTGTGAAGGTCCCTTTTGGAAAATCCAAAGTATGAAAAACGTAACCAGCCATGTCTATCAAGGAACCCCCACCTATCACCACTAAATTGCTATAACTACCTTCTACCATGACCTTACACAGTTCTAAATATTTATCGAAATACTTGGTTTCATTGCCGCCTTTTACATAAAAGATATTGTTACCGGATCCTGTATTTAAATGATTTTTCAAATTGGAATCGATTATCATCAAAGTTCCGTATTTAGATGCGTATCTTTTAGAAAATTCTTTGTAATACCCATGGCTTATATTGATATTAATGTCTTTCTCAATACCCTTAGAAAAACTGATACTTTTCATCTTTTTTCGTCCTTTTTACCTAATTTCGTCGATTTTATCGACACGCCTTTTATGTCTTCCACCTTCAAAATCTGTCGATAAAAACTTGTCTACCGTCCAAATGGCTAAATCAATGCCCATAAGTCTACCTGCTAAAACCAAAACGTTGGCGTCGTTATGTTTTCTAGCGTATTCTGCCATCAATGGATACAAGCATAAAGCACCTCGTATGCCTTTCACTTTGTTCACTGCGATTGACATCCCGATTCCAGTACCACAGATACCTATGCCAAAATCAACTTCGCCTTTGGTTACCTTTTCACCAAGTTTTTTGGCATAATCTGGATAATCGACACTAGCATTGGAATTAGTCCCCAAATCTATTATATCGAATTTCTTCTCTAAAAGATAATTTTTAATCTGTTCTTTCATATCATATCCGGCATGATCGGAGGCAATTGCAATTTTCATGAAAATACGCTCCTTTTGATTATAGAATGTTGTCTTTAGTAACTCTTGTATTTAGCGCCCCTTCGCCCCGCTCCCCACCCGTAAGGATAAAAGAATTTTTATCCATTACCCAGCAACTCACCCGTAGGGATAAAAGAATTTTTATCCATAACCTTGCAACTCACCCATAAGGAAGGGATAGTAAGGCTCCTATCTGTAACTCACCCTTTTTAAGAGGACTTTTATAGCACTCTTATTAAGCCCACCATCTTCCCTTGTATCTTTAAACGATTCGCTTTTACCTTTATCTCTTTCATACTTTTATTTTCTGGTACAAGCAGCACTTCGTCTTCATTCAGTCTTTTGTACCTTTTAAGTGTTGCTTCATTTCCATCGATCAATGCAACCACTATGTCTCCATCCATTGCGTAATCTTGTTTACGTATTATAACAAAATCTCCGCTTTTGATCTGTGCCTCTATCATGGAATTCCCTTCAACTCTTAGGGAAAAATATTCGTAATTTTTAGGGAAAAAATTGGTAGGTATGGGAATGTAATCGCTAATTGTTTGTATAGCTTCTATAGCATCTCCCGCAGCTATCTTTCCCGAAACAGGAGCCAAAGTCTCTGTGGCGAAAATTTCTCCCGATTTTGGCATCATCTTTATCCCACGTGAGACATTTTTACGCTCGATGTAACCCTTTTTTTCCAAAATTATGAGATGCTTATGTGCCGCTCGTGGACTTTTAAAATTAAAATGTTTCATAATATCTCTAATACTTGGGGCAAATCCATTTTTTTCCATATAAGATTTTATGAAGTCCAGAACCTGTGACTGCCTTTTTGTCAATTCCTCCATTTTATTAACCCCTTCCATGCTTAATAATTATAATTATAACACTACTCTTCATCATTAGCTTGAACTTCAATGGCTCCGACAACTGAATCGTCTCTATCCAGTCTAACAATTATAACACCTTGGGTGATTCTTCCTAAAACATTTATATTATTTACATTTACCCTAATAGCCTTACCTTTTTTAGTGAATATCAGTATGTCTCTCCCATCTTCCACACTCATTGTCGAAACTATGGGACCTATTTTAGATATATCTCGTACCGTTTTCACCCCAATTCCTCCACGATTCTGTGGCTTATAGGAACGGAATAAGGCTCTTTTTCCATAACCTCTTTCTGTGATCAACAAAAGTTTTTTGCCTTCCTCAGCCTTCACCACGTTGATCACCTCATCGCCTTTACGCAATTTTATTGAATTAACACCCATTGCGGTTCTTCCCATCTTTCTTACATGGGAAGAGTTGAACATTAATGACATACCTAGCTTTGTCACAACCAACAAATCTCTATCCATTCCATCGAGCAATATCACATCGACAACTGCGTCGTTATCAAGCAGATTGATGGCTCTGATACCCGAAGCTCGTGCACTACTAAACTCTCTCAAAGAAGTTCTCTTCACCTTACCTAGTTTCGTAAAAATGAGAATGTCTTTATCGTAATCTCCATCTAAAGATATGGCAACGATACTTTTTATCTCTTCCCCTTCATTTAAACTGATGAAGTTAGCGATATGTTTGCCTTTTGTGCTTTTCGAACTTGTTTCGATTTCGTAGGCATTTATTTGATACGCTTTACCAGCAGAACTAAATAGCATTAATTTAGATAACTTGTTCGTGTATATGACCTCTTTAACATCATCTTCTTCAGAAATTTTTAATCCTTTTACACCTTTCCCGCCTCTTCCTTGAACCTTGTATTCCGATGAAGGAATGGCTTTGAGGTAACCCCACTTGGTCAAAACTATTACGACATCTTCATCTTGAATCATTTCAACCTCTTGGGCTAAATCTCCTTTGTTGTACAGTATCTCCGTTCTCCTTTTATCTCCAAATTTATTCGCTACTTCATTGAGCTCTTCTTTTACTACTCCCATCAGCCTTTCTTTATTCTGCAGAATATCCATAGCGTTTTCTATATCTTTGTATAGGTTCTTCAGCTCTTCGTTTAAGTTGGTGATTTCAAGTTTTGAAAGGCTAATCAATCTCATATCTGCGATAGCTTTTGCCTGTTCTTCACTTACACCTATCGTTTCTTGAAGGTTCTTCAGAGCTTCCTGAGGATTTTCTGAGTTTCTAATGATCTCAACCACTGTATCGATACCTTGAACAGCTTTAATAAGTCCTTCGACGATATGTGCGCGCTTTCTTGCCTTCTCTAACTCGTACTGTGTTCTTCTTGTTATAACGTTAACCCTGTGGTCCAAAAAACTCTGTAAAAGTCCCTTTAAATTCATCAAAGAGGGCTTTTCGTTATCGATTACATTCATTTGAACGTAAAAATAAGATTGAAGATTCGTGTGCTTGAACAAATCGTTGATCAATCTCTTTATGTTTGCGTTTCTTTTCAGCTCAATTACCAGTCTTATTCCTTCTTTATCGCTCTCATCTCTAACGTCTTTTATCCCCACATCTTTCTTTTGCTCTTTTGCCTTAACCACATATTTTACAATTTGTTCGATGATATCGGTCTTAGAAACGTTGTAAGGGATCTCCTCAAAGATGATAGAGGTTCCTTTACCTTCGTCGTCTATTCTATACTTTCCTCTAATAGTTATCTTTCCTCTCCCTGTTTCATAGAGTTCTTTCAACCCTTCTCCGTCGACAACTTGACCACCGGTTGGGAAATCAGGCCCTTTAATATGTTTCAAAAGATCCTTTACTTCACATTCAGGTTTTTCTATTAACAATTTTAATGCTGAAACAAGCTCGTTTAAATTATGAGGTGGGATATTGGTAGTCATTCCAACGGCTATCCCACTTGCTCCATTCATCAAAAGATTAGGCACCATTGTGGGTAAAACAACAGGTTCACTCAAGGAACCATCGAAATTTTCTCTAAAATCTACAGTTTCTTTCTCGATATCCTTGAGCATATACTCTCCAAGTTCAGGCATACGTGCTTCTGTATACCTCATAGCTGCAGGAGGATCGCCGTCTATCGAGCCAAAATTTCCCTGTGCCTCAACCAACGGATACCTCATAGTGAAAGGTTGTCCCATTCTAACTAAGGCATCATAAATAGCCGCATCTCCGTGGGGATGATACTTACCCATCACCTCACCAACGATACGGGCATTTTTTTTGAATGAAGAGTTATGTTTCAACCCTAATTCGCTCATAGAGTAAAGTATTCTTCTCTGAACAGGTTTCAACCCATCTCTAACATCGGGTATAGCCCTGCTTACAATAACGCTTAAAGAATAAAGTAAGTAAGAAGTTTTTAATTCTTCAGTAAAATCTTTGATAAATATTTTATCGTCCATCTCTTGGTATTACCTCCATTAAGAAATCTTTGAACCAGCTTCAACATCTTTATCTACTGTGAGTATGCTCAAATTACCGTTTCCATCTTTAGCCGCTAAAAGCATACCTTCAGATAATTCCCCCATCAATTTGGCGGGTTTTAGGTTGGCGATGATTATTATCTTCTTACCAACTAAATCTTCAGGTGAATAAAAGTTTTTGATGCCTGCGATAACTTGTCTTTCACCCATCTGTCCTAAATCAAGATGTAATCGAAGCAATTTGTTGGATTTTTCGATATTTTCTGCCTTTACTACTTTGGCAACTCTTAAGTCGATCTTTTTAAAATCCTCTATTTCTACTATATTTTGAACGTTTTCACTTTCCGACATTACTTCGCCCTCCTTGTTGATATTTACGGTTTTAATTATTCTCTTCCAACTCTTCACGTCGATTCTTTGAAATATGGGATCACCTTTCACAACTTTAACTCCACTGTGTAAAAGGCCCTTTTCAAGGCTCTCTCGATTTAAAACTTCCAAACCATAACCTATCTTTTTTAACATCGTTTCGGAAGTGTCAGGCATAACTGGATAAATCAAAATAGAAATAATTCGAATAACGTCGAGTAAATTGTATAAAACGGTGGACAATCTATCTTTCTCATTTGGATCATTCCCCAAGATCCAAGGCTCAGTTAAATCTATGTATTTATTAGAAAAACGTATGATTTCCCATAGATTTTCAAGTGCTTGTGTAAACTGATACCGATCCATCAAATTCAAATAAGCGTTTTTCTTACTCTCTAAGAGTTCTATGAGTTCCTCGTCCACCTTATCCTTTCTTTCAGGTTTTGGTATGACACCGTTGAAATACTTTTCAACCATCGTAAGTGTTCTATGCACTAAATTGCTTAGATCATTGACCAAATCAGCGTTGTATCGAGTAATTAAGTTTTCTTCAGAAAAATCTCCATCTCTACCAAAGGCAATATCCCTCAACAAATAATACCTTATAACATCCCTGCCATAGGCGTTCATGAGAACCCTTGGATCAACGGCGTTTCCCAAAGATTTTGAAATCTTTTGTCCGTTGACCGTTAGCCACCCATGTGCGAATACCTTCTTCGGCAAAGGCAACCCCACTGACATCAACATAGCAGGCCATATAAGCGAATGGAACCTATTAATTTCTTTCCCAATAAGGTGCAAATCTGCGGGCCAGTACCTGTTGAATTTTTGTTGATCATCAGAATAACCTATTGCACTGATATAATTAATCAAAGCATCCACCCAAACATACACCACATGTTTAGGATCACTCTTTAAAGGTATTCCCCAATCGAACGTAGTCCTAGTGATGCTAAGATCTTTTAATCCATTATTCAAAATTTGCAACATCTCATTTCTTCTAAAAGATGGTTCCACAAAATCAGGATTATTTTCATAATGCTTCAACAACGGTTTGGTATATTTGGAAAGTTTAAAAAAGTAATTCTCTTCCTCCACCCATTTTAATTCTCTATTACATTCAGGGCAAAGTTTAACGCCATCTTGAGTGATTATCTCAGATTCATCCCAAAAGGATTCGTCGTGTATGCAATACCAACCGGCATATTTTCCTTTGTAAACATCTCCATTCTCCATCATCTTCTCAACGAACATCTGCACGGTTTTTACATGATAATCATCTGTTGTTCTAACAAAATGATCGTAACTAATCCCCATTTCATCCCATAAATTTTTAAATTTTGAAGAAAGTGAATCAACATACTCCTGTGGAGGAATATTCTTCTCTTTCGCTGCCTGTAACACCTTTTGCCCATGTTCATCCGTTCCAGTTAAAAAGAAAACATCGTACCCCATCATTCTCTTAAATCTTGCTACTATATCTGCAACTATCGTCGTATATGCCGAACCAATATGTGGTTCACTGTTAACGTAGTAAATCGGTGTAGTGACGTAAAACTTATCCATTAATGGCACCTCCAAAACTGTTCAACCTTCTTTCCCATATCTAATTGTGAAGCCTACAATATTATATCACATTGAAATTGTTTTGGTATTCTCATATATTCTTTTATTCTTTCAGAGAGGAAACAAGGCAGTGTCTTACCATCCCTTCCCCTATGGATGGCAGCGAGGTGAAAGGGCGCTAATAAAATCATTAAAAAGATATCACTCCTCATAAAAGAGGGGTGATATCTATCACTACCACAATTACTTAAAAATACTCAAAAATCTACTTACTATCATTACTTCAATATTTCTTTTAGCTCTTCTATGGTTATTTCAAATATATTGTCGATTATTTGGTTTATTCTTCTTTCTTCAGCTTCTTTTATCTTTTCCTTCATCTCTGTGGTTAATTGTCTACCAAATCTTCCACTTAACATTCTAATTGCAAATTCTCTTTCACCTTCCAATTTACCTTCGTTTCTTAACTTTTCAGCAATTGTCATAACTATTTCACCCTTTTCCTACTTTCCCTTCAATGTAGCTTTTGTGTTTCATAAGAATGTATATGTATCCATCTTGTCCATTTATCTTTGTTTTGTATAACATAATTATACCATATCTTTTTGAAGGTGTGCTATCTTATCGAATAACTTCTGTATAACAAGTTTTATAGCGCCCTTGCTCCGCTGCCCACCCCTAAGGAAAAGATTCTTTTGTCCCTTCACCCCGAAGCCTGTTTATAAGATTGGTGAAGTGTTTTCTTTGTTAATTTAATTATACCATTTCTTTTTGATGATAGGTTTGTGAAAAAAGTTGACAAAAGCCGATAAAAATAGTAAAATTGAAGTGTATAAAAAAATAAAAGCCAAGGAACCCTTGGCTTTTATTGGTGGGCTCGGGTGGATTCGAACCACCGACCACCCGGTTATGAGCCGGAAGCTCTAACCAACTGAGCTACGAGCCCGTTTACGTAGATTATTATAGCATTTAAAAAAACATTTGTCAATACTTTTTCTAACAAAGACAATTTTCATCTGTTAGTGTGGTTTTGGGAGGGATAAATACTTCTTAAAGGAGCAGTTAGTGAAATGAGCAACAACGTGGAAAGCATAAAAAGTCAAGATGACCCTGTTAAAACGCTAATACGAAAATATCCAAGAATTATAGTACTAAAGGCGGTCTTCAATCTCTTAGACAACGAAGAAAAGATAGATCTCGAAAGTTTAGAAAACGAAGTCGTCAAGCTATTAAAAAATTAAAGGGCTGATCTAATCAGCCCTTTAATTTTAATTATTCGGTACATTCTCTAAAGGGTAAGAAAGCTTAACCCCCAACAAACAAGCTATTTTTCGAGGAAGGTCTGTGTTATCCATAATACCTACAAATTCCTCAGCACCAGGTCCATAAGCTAATATAGGTACCAACGCACCAGTATGATCATGTGTTGTCCAGCCAATACTTGCTCTTGCGCTTGTAATCTCTGCTAAAGCATCTACTTTGTTTTTAGTGGATTCCAAATATGCGATCTCTTCTTCTGACAAATCAAAACCATAATACTCTTTCACGTTGGACTTTAACTCTTCCATATCTTGAGAATTAGCTACAACCCAATCCGTAGTTTTTTGATAATTTCTAACCATTTCCAAATCCATCGTGTATCCACCTGATGACAAACCCAAACCTCCAGTTTCGTGATCGGCAGTGACAATTACCAAGGTATCAGGATTTTCTTTTGCAAAATCTAGAGCAACCTTCACAGCTTCATCGAATTCAACCGTTTCTTTCCAAATTCCAAAAACATCGTTATCGTGAGCTTCCCAATCGATTTGAGAACCTTCAATCATCACAAAGAAAGGAGCATCGCCTTTTGATAAAATTTCTAAGGCTTTGGCGGTCATCTCGGGTAAAAGTGGTTCAGCAGGCGTTCTTTCAGTAACGCTATTCATATGGCTTGAAGAGAATAACCCTAAAACCTTTTCTCCGGAGTAAGCCATTAACTCTTGCTTAGTGGTTATATAATCGAAACCATTTTCCTTTGCAACAGAGATAAGATCTTTTCCGTCGGCTCTTTGTGTAGGATCAAAATGTCTCCAACCCCCTCCTAAAGCAACAGTCAGGTTACTATTAACCAACTGTTCAGCTAGCTTGTCTTCATCGTTTCTACTAAGCACATGACCATAATAAGCCGCTGGTGTGGCGTGGGTTATTCTTGAAGTTGCAACCACACCTGTTTTGTAGCCTTGCTCAGCTAAAACTTCAGCTATTGTTGGTACTATTTCACCATTTGGAAGTACTCCTATAAACCCGTTGTTTGTTTTGTAACCTGAAGCAAGAGCAGTTCCCGCTGCAGCAGAATCGGTAACGTTGCTATTTGCAGAATAAGTGATAGCGTAACCAGTGTAAGGCATTTGCATCATGTAAAGCTCACGACCCTCTATATAACTCGTTAACAACATCTCGTTTGGACCCATACCATCACCGATGAGAAATATCACGTTTTTCACATCGCCCGCGAAACTGAGCAACGACACCACAAGAACCAACATAACTAACAAAATACCCTTTTTCATACTTTCTACCTCCCTTTGATTTTTTAGTTACACTCTTCTTTAAAAGCTCTGCAAGCTGTTTTAGCGCCCCTTCGCCCCGCTCCCCACCCGTAAGGAAGAGGGACCGGCGGTCCCTTAAACCCTCCAAACATCCATAAGGAAAAGGGATGGTGAATCTTCTTTACGCTGTCCGCCCATAGGGAAGAACCTGCGGTCCCTTAAACCCTCCAAACATCCATAAGGAAAAGGGATGGTGAATCTTCTTTACGCTGTCCGCCCATAGGGAAGGACCTGCGGTCCCTTAAACCCTTTAAACAATCATGAGGATAAAAGAGTATAGCCTCGCAGCGCAGCCCGCACTATCAAAATCATTGTAACCAAAAAACATTTGGGAGGTTTTAAAATATATAAAGAATTACTAAAAAATTTCTCTATTTTTGACTACCCCATCGTCTATATTCAAATCAAAATTCTTTGACTCTATTATCTTCATCAAATCTCTGAAACTTTTGTTCTCGCTCCTCATTTGCCGTGAAGCTGTTTCTTTGATCCTCTTACGCAAAAAGACTAAAATATTATTCTTCGTTTTTTCGTTCAAGTTATGATAATGAACTAAAAAGCCTCTATCTCTATTCCCCAACTTCCAAACGATAGGCCTATCTTTATAAAACTTCT
>NZ_JALY01000341.1:0-3112 GCF_002924615.1 Petrotoga halophila DSM 16923
TATGCAGCTAAGTATTTTAAACGATGGTATGAAAAGGTAATAGAATCAAATATACCTGAAATGATTAAAGCTGCTAAGACTCTTTTAAATCACATAGAAGGTATCTTGTTGCACATAAAAACGAATATCTCTAACGGTAAAATAGAAGGTATGAACTCTAAACTTAGAGGATTTACTAAAAGGGCTTTTGGTTTTAAAACATTAAAGAATTTAAAAATCACTATCTTTATTGCCCTTGGTAAACTTAATTTAACTCCAGCTTAATTACCCACTATTTTCGTGATAGAACCATAATTTTTAATTTATTAAAGCTGAATATAGTAATCAAAATACAACCCTGAAAAACTTCTTTTTGATGTTAATCTTTAATACTTCCGGCAGTCATCCCTTTTACTATATATTTTTGGAAAATTAGGAACAAAATAACAGGAATTAAAGTCGACATCAAAATGGCAGCCATTAATTCGTTCCATCTAACTGAACTTCTACTAAAAAATTGGTACAAACCTTGAGTTAGTGGCATTAACTTATCGTCTGTTATTAAAACTAAGGCTAATATAAATTGTTGACTCCACCCTGTTATGAATGAATAAATGAAAATAGAAACTATTGCTGGTGCAGTCATTGGGATGACTATTTTTGGAAGTATTTTAAGCATTGAACAGCCATCGATTAATGCTGCTTCTTCTATTTCACCTGGTAAAGTTTGAATGTATGAAGTCATTAGCCAAGTAGAAAGAGGTATAGTAAAAATGGAACCAGCTAAGATAACAGAAAAATATGTGTTTACTAATCCTAAGCTTTTCATTATGACGTATATAGGAACTAAAAGCATTATTGGGGCAAACATATTTGCATAAATAACAAACATTAAAATTGGTTTCCTAAATTTAAATTCCTTAAACCTTCCCAAAGCATAACCTGCAGGAATAGCAATAATTAAAGATATTAAGCTAACTCCTGCCCCATATGCAAAACTATTTAGCAGATAGCGAGGAAGTCTGGGGACTAATTCAAAAGCTTTAGCAAAGTTTGAAAGCGTAAATTTATCTGGAAATAAAGGACTAGGTACTTCCCAAGATAAATCTGCGGGTCTTAAACTTGTAATGACCATTTGATAAATAGGTAACAATAAAAAAATTATTAACAATATAGCAAAAAGTTGAACTAGAAAAGTTTTTATAATAGACTTCCAATTTTTTTTCAATTAAAATTCACCTCTTTCAAGTGTCTTAATATAAAATAAAGAAATAATTGTAACAAATCCTACTTGAAAAATTGTCATTGCAGAAGCTTTTCCAATTCCTCCAAATTTTTGGAAAAGAAAGGAAATATTATAAATAGCAATTGGTAGTGTTTCAGTAGCACTTAAAGGTCCTCCCTTTGTTAAAATCCAAATAATGTCAAAAGAATTAAATGTCCATACCAATGAAAGAAGTGAAACTGTTAAGATGACAGGTTTTAGCAAAGGTAAAGTTATTTTAAAAAAAATTCGAAAATCTCCTGCTCCATCTATCTTAGCTGCCTCATAATAACTTTCGGGAATTGATTGTAATCCTGAAAGAATCATAATTATCATAAATGGTAATCCTACCCAAGCATCTACTACGAAAGTTGATATAAAGGCTGTTGTTGGTGTGGAGAAGAATGAAATGGGAGCGTTAATAATATTTAGCCTTAATAAAATAGAATTTACTATACCAAATTGACTATTTAAAGTCCAGGCCCACATCATCGCTGCCATTGCCCAGGGAATTGCCCAAGGAATAATAGCTAAACTTCGATAAACTTTTTTTCCATATAATCTATCACTGTTAAAAAGCATAGCGCCAAAAATTCCTAAAACTAACTTTATTAGAAGAGAACATACAACCCACAACAAACTTCTCATGAAAGCTGATAAAAAATAAGAAATATTCGGATTGAAAAGTTTAAAATTAAAAAGCCATTTATAATTTTCCACCCCAACAAATGTTCTAATGTTAGGATTTAAAAAATTTGCATCGTAAAAGGAAAGTTCAACTACTTTATATAATGGATAAATTATAAAAATCGCTGCTGCGATTATTAAAGGAAGTAAAAAGTATATTGGAGTACTTTTTTTCTTGGAAAGCATTAGACAGAATCACCTTTCTTTTCTTATTTTTAGTTATGGGGTTCCTCTATATTATGATGAGGAGCCCCCAATAAATATGAAGTTAAATCATTGTTGCAATATAGTTATTATTCTGGCAGCATTATCTAATGCTTGCTTTGGTTCAGAGACATCTAGTAAAACGCTATGGATAGCGTCTAATATAACTTGTTGAACAGCTTCCCAATCTTTTATGTCAACAGCTTCTGGATAACCGTATTGTATAACTTCAATATAAGGTTTCCAATACCATGTTTGAAACTCTGGTAATTCAGCTTCTTTCTTCATAGGAGGCACGAAGCCTAAAGTTAGGTCCCATTCTGTTTGTTTTTCCAGAGTGGTCATGTAATTTATAAATTCTGTAGCTAGTTCTTTATTTTTTGATTGAGCACTAATAGCCATTGAATCAGTAACTATTACTGTCGAATAAGGAAGATCAGAATCTGGTCCACCAGGGAATTTAAACAACCCCACATTTACACCCTTTTCCATTGCTGCTAGAGCGTTGTGGACATGGTCTAAGTAAAAACCAACTTTTCCAGTTTCAAAAAGCTTAATTAAATCCTCACGTCTCCATTCAATAATAGCTGGTTGAGCGTATGAAGAAAGTTCCTTATAAAAATCTAAAGCGCGTATGGCTTTAGGGTCGTTTATAACAACATTACCTTCTTCATCAATAATTTTTCCACCATTGGCATAGAGATAATGTTGGAACTGAGTAACTGTAGAAATAAACTTTTGTCCAGCCATAGCAATGCCGTAAACACCGTTCTCAGGATCATGAATCGTTTTGGCTGCGTCTAGCAATTCATCCCAATTTTTAGGCACTTCTAAATTATGTTTTTCTAAGAGATCTTTGTTATATATGAAAACTTTAGTAGACATAGCTCTTACTATGCCGTAAATATGTTCGTTGTAGCGTACAGTATCCCAAACAGTTTCCCAATACATATCGTATTTTTCCTGTGTAACTAAATC
>NZ_JALY01000342.1:0-1210 GCF_002924615.1 Petrotoga halophila DSM 16923
ATCAACGCAACGGTTGCCGGAGGTGCTGGGACAAACGCCAAAGCAGTATTAAAAACAAGAATGCTTGGTGGAAACCCACCCGATACATTCCAAGTACACGCTGGTTGGGAATTAACAGATACATACGTAATACCAGGACTCATGGAACCTTTAACAGACTATCTAAAAGCGTGGGGAGTATACGACAAATTTCCAGAAGGTCTAATAGATATAGTAAGTTATCAAGGTGAAGTTTATTCCATTCCTCTGACGGTCCATAGAAGCAACGTTGTGTTCTACAACAAGAAGTTATTTAACGAAATAGGTTTGACTAAAGAACCCGAGACATGGAATGAATTCATAAACGCATTAGAAAAAGTAAAAGCCGCTGGTTACACTCCACTTGCTTTAGGAGATAAAAACAAATGGCCTGCAGGCCAACTTGTTGAGAATCTTATGGTAGCTGAATTTGGAGCTAAAAATTACAACGCCTTATTTAACGGCGAACTATCGTTCAACGATGAAAGGCTTGACAGTTCTTTAGAAAAAATGGTACAACTTATGGATTACGTTAACGTAGATCATGCAGCTTTAGCATGGCAAGATGCTGCAAGATTGTTATATGAAGACAAAGCCGTTTTCAATTTAATGGGTGACTGGGCAGAAGGATACTTCAAAACCTTAGGTTGGACGCCAGGAGAAGACTTTGGATGGTTCGAGTTACCTGGCACACAAGCTGTGTTCGTATTAGTATCCGATACCTTCGGGTTACCAAAGAATGCCCCACATAGAGAAAATGCACTCATCTTTTTGGAATACTTGGCTTCTACAAGGGCTCAATCAGTGTTTAATCCAATTAAAGGTTCTATCCCAGCAAGAATTGACGCAGATCCAGGAAACGATCCATACTTGATAGAAACAGCAGAGGATTTCAGAACCCTCATCATTTCACCATCTATCGTTCACGGTTCTGCAGCACCTGAAGCGTTCGTCACGTCATTCAACGATGCCGTTAACAACTTAGTAACTACTAAAAACGTTAACCAAGCAAAACAAATGATATTATGGGCTGCTGAAGATGTAAATCTACTCACAGATTAACACCTAAAATAACTTAATCTCGGCCCAGTAAGGGCCGAGATTTTCGATATACCCTATCCAATCGATAAGGAGAGATATGTATGTCGGTTCAAAAGAAAAAGGCAAGAGCAGGATTTTTTATAATCCTACC
>NZ_JALY01000040.1:0-1123 GCF_002924615.1 Petrotoga halophila DSM 16923
AGATTAGGTGTGGAAATAAACAAATTTACCGAAGTCAAAGACATAATAACTAAAAACGACACAGTACTAGGTGTACAAACAAACAAAGGTTTTATAGAATGTAAAAAGGTAGTTGTAGCTGCAGGAGGTTGGACACAAAATATAGTTAAAATGGCTGGATTAGATCTGCCAATTTACTCTGAAAGACACGAAATATTGGTCACAGAATCTGTTAAAAATGTACTGGATCCAATGTTAATGTCCTTCTCCTACAATATTTACTGTCAACAAGAACCCAATGGAAGCTTCATCATGGGATATGGACCTGAGAACGAGCCCCCTAGTTACAACATGGAAAGTTCATGGGAGTTCCTTGAAACTATGTCGAAAAAGGCAACGTGGTTGCTGCCTCCTCTCAAAAATATTCGTGTCATTAGGCAATGGGCTGGCTTATACAACATCTCACCAGATAGACAACCAATAGTATCACAGATTAACCAGCTAGAAGGCCTCTATGTAGCTTGTGGATTCAGTGGACATGGTTTCATGCTTGCACCAGCCGTTGGGATTCTAATGGCAGATATAGTTACAGGTGATCAATTAACTTACAATGTAATTTTAGATTTAGAAAGATTCAATAGGGGAGAAATCATTGAAGAACCCTCAGTTGTATAAAACTTAAAAAGGAGGAATCAACTTTGAACAACTCGATACCTATTTTCGAAATGCCTGAAAACGAGCCAATTTTAAATTATGGGCCAGGGAGCAAGGAAAAGAAAGAATTAAAGGAAAAACTTTCTGAACTGAAAGGTGAGAAAATCGAAATCCCTCTTATAATTGGTGGGAAAGAAGTAAGAACAGGCGATCTTGGAAAATGTGTTATGCCTCACGATCACAGCCATGTATTGGCAGAATACCACAAAGCTGATGAAAAAGAAATTGCAATGGCAATAGAAAGTTCTTTAGAGGCAAAGAAAGTTTGGGATAAATTTTCATGGGTTGATAGACTATCCATTTTCAAAAAAGCAGCTGAACTGTTATCCACGAATTGGAGGTCAACATTAAATGCAGCAACCATGCTCGGTCAAAGCAAAAACGTTTTTCAAGCAGAAATCGATTCAGCTTGCGAATTGATAGACTTTTT
>NZ_JALY01000343.1:0-1813 GCF_002924615.1 Petrotoga halophila DSM 16923
TTCGGTTAGCCATAGCATTTCCTGAAAATTGTCATTTAGAAGGTAGTGAATCACCAGATTTCATAGTTAAATTTGATAATCAAAAAATTGGAATTGAATTAACGAGAGCTATTGATGAAAAAATTATGAAAAGTCAAGATTTAGAAATTGAGATTTATAAAAAAATACAAAAATATGTGGAGGAAGAAGATATTAAAAAAGTTATATGGTTGTCTTTCTCTAATAAATTAGATTCTGATATAAACAAAATAAAAAAGAACAAATTTATTAAAGGCTTTACTGAAGAATGCAAAAAATATATAATGACAAGAAGAAATACGGAATATTCTTCATTTGAAGAATTCTGTGAATCAAATAAAAATTCTTTAATATGCAAGTATTTAGAAGTTGAACCAATACGAGAGGATTATAAGAAACCATTAGTAATTCCTGGAGGCAGATATTTTTTTCCATTTGATTATGAAAGGAAATTAAAAGTCGCAATAAATAAAAAGATTGGAAAGATATCCAATTATAGGAAAAAAGTTGATAAAATATATTTATTAATAAAAATATCAAATGATCCGGCTAACTTAGTTCCTTTCCTAGATGATGACATTCCATATATAAAAGAAATACTTAATTCATATACTAAAGGAGAAAATAATTTCGATAAAATATTTTTATATCATCATAGCGACATAGAGCCAAAAATAATAATAACTGATTAATAGTTAAGTCAGCCGCTCTTGCCAAACGAAAAGTGTACCCGATTATGCAAAGTGTGTCCGCCCGCCCATGAGGAAAGAAAGCCTTTCTCCATTTCACCACGCAACTCACCCATGAGGAAATGGAAAAGGGTTTTGCCCTGTTACCTATCCAAAAATATCTGATAGTGTTTCACCTACTACTATTATTTCAATAACTCTTTTAGGTCTTCTATTGTAATTTCTAATAAATTGTCTCCTATGTAATCTATCGTCTTCTCATCTGCTTTTCTTATCTTATCTTTTATTTCTTCAGTTAGTTGGTTACCAAATCTTTTGCTTAATATTCTAATTGCAAACTCTTTTTCACCTTCTCTTTTCCCTTTTTCCACGCCTTCTTCAAATAATGAGGCTCCTATCTTTGTCATTCGTATCACCTCTTTCAGTTTGTTTATGTACTCTTCCCTTACATAATTATCAGAGAACCCTAATAACGATCCTATTACCGCTTCTTTTTTGTCTTCATCTGGTATAGTGATTGCTAACTCTAAAGCTTCTTTTGTCACTTCTTCTTCGCTTTTTTCGTTTCTCATCAATGGCAAGAATACTAAATCCATTAAGTCTTTATCCGTTAGTGCTTCTTCTTTTTCTATCTTTCTTTTTATTTCTTTGTACCTTTTTATTCCATCGTACTTTATCATGAATACTTGTAAAACTTTGTATTTATTTAAACCCATGTCCAATTCACTTTCTGCACTTTCATATTTCCCTGAGTATATTACTACCGTGTTTATCTTTCTTCTTTCTTTTTGGAATAACGCTATGTCGTATTGTGCGAATCTTAGTAAGTCGGCTTTCTTCCACGTGGTTTGAAATTCTAAGTGTAATAGTGAGTTGTCTTCTAGTTCGAATACAAAATCCATGTTTCTGTCTGATACGTTTATTACTGGTAGTTCTGTTGGTTTTACTGAAATTATCTTTGGTAAGTTTAGTTCATAATATTTGAGGGTTTCGTTTTTGAATAGTACTGACATCTTTTTGAAGATAATGTCCTGACGGTTGTGGGTTATGTTAGTGCCTTTCATCAGCTCCCCCTTTTGGTTACATGATAGTTTGTTGTACTATTT
>NZ_JALY01000344.1:0-2361 GCF_002924615.1 Petrotoga halophila DSM 16923
CCATTTTTATTATACAGCCGTAAAATTTTGATAAATTGTTAAAAATCAACTCAAATATGCATAATATAAGGATTGTGATTTTTAACACTTGTCTGTCGATCTCCTGCGATTTTTACCCTATTGGAGGTCGACAGACGTTTTTTATACTTTCTTGCTTTTTTTTGTTATTCTATGATAAAATATATTACAAGAAAGATGTCGGTTTTTAAATTAAAATATCAGGAGAATTGAAATGAGATTAAACATTCAATTTTCTTTTCATAACTTAATACTTCCAGTAAATTATAATCATATAATTCAAGCTTTCATTCTTGATTTAATAGATGATGCACAATATAGAAGCTTCGTTCATAACGAGGGCTTTAGTTATGAGAAAAGAAAGTACAAATTGTTTTCTTTTTCAAGGCTAAAGGGAAAATTTAGCTTAAATAGAAAGGATAAAACAATAGAGTTTTCTGATAATGTTTCTTTGAAAATTTCCTCTCACGACAAGAACTTAATTCAGTATTGTGCAGACTCGCTTTTATTTAAAGATGATTTTGAACTATTAGGTCAAAAGATTAATGTAGAGAAGTTAGAGTACGATGATTTGGAAATAAAAAGCGATAAAATAAAAGTGAAGACCTTATCCCCCATTACTGTTTATTCTACGATTGTACAAAATTCTTCAAAGAAGACTATTTACTTTTCCCCCAACGACGATAACTTTTCAAAATTAATAAGAGAGAATTTAATAAAAAAGTATCTTGCCTATTATGATTCATATCTTCCGAATGAAATAAGTAATGATGAATTCGTTATAAAAGAAGCTGATCAGAAAGGCTCTAAAATGATCATAACAAAGTATCAAAATTTTATTATTAAAGGTTGGCATGGTGTTTTTGAAATTCAAGGGAATCCAAGTTTGTTAAAAATTGGTTATGACTCTGGTTTCGGAGCAAAAAACTCCCAAGGGTTTGGGTTAGTAGAAGTTATATGATTATGAATAGAGGGTGATGATATGGGTTTTATCGATGCGGTTTACACTATTGGAAAAGAGTTTTCATCAAAAACTGATGAAATAACAGATTATCCAAGCCAAAAAGCAATAGAGAAAAAGATCGTGACGCCTTCTTAAATGACTCCAAATCGGTTAAATATTTACCATTAATATAGAATCAGCTTACTTCAACTACTTCAATAACTCTTTTACTTCTTCGAATGTAATATAAGGAAGAAGCTCTAAAGACTGTTTTAACTTCTTATAGATAGAATAAAAATATCGGCGATATAAGAGAACAATCGTCGATGATTTTGTTTGGTTCCTCATAGGTAGGATAAAAAGACATAAGATACTATAAACACACTATCTTAAAAAATTACGATTATTAAGTAAAACTTTGAGAAATTGTTAAAAATCAATTCAAATATCTAAAGACGGACTAATTAGTGTCAAAAATGTAAAGATAATTAATTATTCAAGCAGTAAAAAATTAGAATTCTTACGTTTTTTCTATCTCAAACTTAGAAGAAAATAGCTTAACTAAAAAACCTCCATGACGGAGGTTTTTTAGTTATCTTTGTTGACTTTTTGATTAAAATTGTAAGCCTGCGTGAATCTTGAATTTTGGTTTCCATTGGTTGGCTTCATAATCTGTGCCTTCGAAATCTGTTAATGTTACCTTTTCAAATAAAAGATCTGCACCTACATTCATGTCGAGGTTTTGAACTACAAAGCTTGCTCCAGCTCCACCGCCGAAACCCCAACTTGAGCTGTCGGCTTCCTCCTCCAAATTTAATGATTCAACAGAAGTGCCAGCGGTAACTGTTCCAAAGGAATAGTTAAACAAACCTTGGACATACATTCCAACTGCTAAGTCTGGGAAGAAAACATTTAAACTTTGCCTATAGCCACCATTCACACTAAAACTCGTTTGAGAAAAATTCATTGGAACAGATACCGTTTCACCTGTAACCTCATCAATAACATAAACATCTTTATCTTCTGAGGGAAAATAGTAATCAAAAGAACCACCGACCAACAAAGCTCCACCTTCTATACCTAATCCCTCAAACAGATAGTTTGCACCAAAACTAATTCCATGCATTGTTACATCTGATTGTACGACTGTGAGACTCTCATCTAGAGTTGCGTTTGTATAACCGCCTGTGACTTCAAATGCCGCGAAACTAAAAACAGCTAACATACCTACCAACAACGTTGCGAAAACCTTTTTCATCCTTATCTAACCCCCTTGTTTAATAAGTTTGATGTGAAACTTAAAAAACTATAATAAAAGCTGATTTTTAATAACTTTTAGGCTTTTGAACTTTAACTTATTAACAGTTAGTTTAATATATTTTCTTTGTTTTCATTCCTCA
>NZ_JALY01000270.1:0-2651 GCF_002924615.1 Petrotoga halophila DSM 16923
TTAGAATACCTAAAAAAATTTAAAAGTACATAAGGAATTTGAAAAAGAATTCGTCAAATTTATCTTTAACTTAAAAACGTGTGATTGGGAAAAAAACATAGACCTTTTTGAACTTGAAAAAAATTTGAATAATATGAAACTCTTTGTTAGGAGGATAAAAGATGGAAGAAAAAGCGATCGAAGTTAAGAATCTTACTAAAAAATTTAAAAAGGTTACGGCAGTAAAAAACGCTAGCTTTGACGTGGAATATGGTGAACTTTTTGCTTTTCTTGGACCTAATGGTGCTGGTAAAAGCACAACCATAAGGATTTTAACTACTTTAGCTGTTCCCACATCTGGAGATGTACACGTTGCAGGATACAATGTTATAAAAGATGGTGAAAAGGTTCGAAAAAAGATCGGATTAGTAGCAGACAAGATGATTTTATACGATAGACTGACTGCTTATGAAAATGTTGAGTTCTTTGCAAAATTATACGGGATGGAACCCACAGAGATTAAAAAGAGATCCGATGAACTTTTTGAAATTTTAGAAATTTCAGAATGGCGCAATGAATACGTTTCAAAATTCAGTACAGGCATGAAACAAAAAATCAACATTATAAGGGCCCTTATCCCACAACCAGATATACTTTTCCTGGATGAGCCTACCTTAGGCCTAGATCCACATACAACAGTAAGCTTGAGGAACTTTATAAAGCATTTGAATAAAGATATGGGAAAAACTATCGTATTAACTACTCATGATCTTCACGAAGTTGAGATGTTAGCTGATACTATAGCCATAATTAACAAAGGTGAAATCGTCACCAAAGACTCCAAAAATAATGTAAAAGAATATTTCCATGAAAACCCACGGGTGGAAGTTGAGTTTGAAAATACACAAGAAGCAAAATTGTTAACAATAGAACCCCTAGAAATACAGGGTACAAGATTAACATACCAAGTAAACAATTTAAACGAATTTCTGAAAGAGATTGATAATAAAAATATTAAATTGAAACATATAAAAACAATTGAACCATCTTTAGAGGACATATTTGTAAAAATAACGTCTAATTAATAGAACTATTAAAAATGGCTTTAAATGGGCTATTGGTTAAAATATCTTTATCCTTATGGGTGCGGAGCGGGGCAAAGGGGCGCTATAAAAGACAGTATCATCTAATTAAGATTGGGAGGAAGCAAAAAATGAACACTCTAAGAATAGCTCTTAAAGACTTAAAAACATTCTTAAGACGAAAAACAACTTTCATCTTCTCTATATTAATGCCGATAATCATGATGATAATGACAAGTTATATATTTCCTCAAACTGATATGCAAGGCCAAAACGCAATTGGTTTTTACTTTGAAGATACTATTGCCAAAACAATGTTCAAAAACCAGATAGATGAATTAGAAGAACAAAATATCCTTTTATTCAACACAAGAGATGAACTATTGAACTCATTAATAGACGGTAAAATCACCGCGGGTGTTGTTGTACCTCGAGATTTTTCATTGAAAATGGCAACTGGAAATGCAGAAATACAAATTATTCCTAGTCCTAACAACCCTCAAGCAGGCATAATGATCGCTGAATCGTTACCAGGTATGTTTGCACAATTTAACAGCTCACAAAATTCAATAAAAGTTTCCTCAAGATTGACAAACGTCGATGGAAGTAAATTTAACTATTACGATTTTATGGCCCCAGGAATTATGGCAATGATTTCCATTATGAGTGTAATGACAGGTTTAGCAGCTTCCATAACAAGGGAAAGAGAACTAGGAACAATGGATGGATTGATGGTTACACCGATAAGCAGGGGAAGTATCGTTGTAGGAAAAATTATTGCCCAAACTGTGAGAGGTATGATGCAAGCCCTTATTGTGTTAGTTATATCTATATTAATTTTTCATGTACATATTGTTGGTTCGATTTGGCTAACTATTTTTATACTTATCTTAGGTACTTTCAGTTTTATAGGCATAGGTATTATTGTAACAGCTTCTTTTAAAGAACAAGAAGCCGCAGAAATTACGATGACTACCATAACTTTTCCTATGATATTTTTTTCTGGCGTATTTTTCCCTATAGAACAGATGCCTAATTTTGCAAAGGCTGTTTCGAAGATTTTCCCTTTAACCTATTCAGCTGATGCTTTAAGAAAGGTTGTAGTCCTTGGTGCTTCCATCGGAGATGTGAGGAACCAAATATTTGTTCTTTTGACTTTTGCTTTAACAACCTCTATTGTTGCTAGTTTATCTTTTCAAAAGCTTGTACAGGAATAATTTTTTTATAAAATTTGGATATTTTAAGATATTGTTATAAAATATAAATGAGGTAAAGTATTGTAGAGAAAAAGGAGGTTTTTATGAATAACAATCCAAACAGAAGAGGTTCCCTTTTTGGACCGCTTTTTATATATTTTATTTTGGCTATGCTTATTTTTATGAGCATTTCTCAGTTGAATACCTCGAACATAACTGAGATAAGTTATACTGATCTAGTGAATTTAATAAATCAAGACACAATCATAAGTTTGCAGATCGACACAAGTGGTTTAATCCAAGCAAAAGCCAAAAACGGGCAACTTTTTCAGGTTTACGCCCCAACTCTGCTTACGGATCAAGCTTATGTAAGGGCATTAGCAAATGATGGCAT
>NZ_JALY01000345.1:0-1084 GCF_002924615.1 Petrotoga halophila DSM 16923
GCTCTAGATAATGAAAATCTTGTTTTAAAAAGAATACGAATTTCTCAAAAGACAATTCTCCAGTATAGAGTTCTTCCATAAAAGGATGGTTAATTAATTTCTCTAATTCTTTTTTTGTGTGATCTTTAATATGAGAAAAATCCATTTCATTTAACTCCTTTAAATACTACATAGCTACCTTTCTTATAACCTGGAATAGCTTCTTCAATCTCTTCATCACAGTATTTTGGGTTATTAATTAATGTTTGTACAGATTGGATATCCCTATTCACAAATTCCACCTCCAGAAATGATTTGTTGGTCCTACCCCATGACCTATAGATAGTGATTTTCTAATTGCACCTGTGATGTATTCTTTAGCTCTTTTAATAGAATCAAAAAGTTCATATCCTAAAGCTAAGTTAGCAGCAATTGCGGAAGAGAAAGTGCAGCCTGTACCATGAGTATTTTTGGTTGGTATCCTTTCGGAAGAAACTTCAAAAAAATCCTTTCCATCATAATATACATCGATGGCGTCTTCTATCAAATGTCCTCCCTTTACTACCACACTTTGAGCTCCAAGCTCCACAATTTTCTTTGCAGCGTTTCTCATATCCTTTACAGAATCAACTTTTATCCCTGTTAATACTTCGGCTTCCATCAAGTTTGGAGTTACTACCAAGCTCAACGGAATGAGTTCGCTTTTTAAAGCATTGATAGCGTCCTCTTTTAACAAATGAACTCCACTTTTGGAAACCATTACTGGGTCCAAAACAATATTTTTAGGCTTGTACTCTCTTAATCCATTTGCTATAGTTTTGATTATCTTTTCATTGGAAACCATTCCTATTTTCACTGCATCGGGAAATAGATCTTCAAAAACAGCCTTCATTTGCAACAATACCATTTTAGGAGTTAAATCTTCTATGCCCAAAACACCCATCGTGTTTTGAGCGGTTACAGAAGTAATAACACTCATTCCAAAAACGCCATGGGCAGAAAAAGTTTTAATATCTGCTTGTATACCAGCACCTCCACCTGAATCAGAACCGGCTATCGTTAATCCTAGTTTTATAATATTCACCTCCTGTTATGCAAAATAAAA
>NZ_JALY01000346.1:0-3540 GCF_002924615.1 Petrotoga halophila DSM 16923
TCAACTATATGAAAAAGTAAAAATAAATGGAATAACAGATATTTTAGAATAAAATTTTCCTAAAAAACAGATAACGCGAGGAGGAGTTAAAATGCCATTAGTTAATTTGAACGATGTTTTAATCCCTGCATACAATGGAGGTTACGCTGTTCCTGGTTTCAATTTTCATACTTATGAAGATGCCGAAGCTATAGTCAAAGGAGCCGAATTTCTTAAATCCCCTGTAATTTTAATGGCATCAGGTAGTTGTATTAGACACTTGGGTTTAGATTTGAGCATAGAAATAGTTAAATATTTAGCAAAAAATACATCTATACCGGTGGTAGCTCATTTAGACCATGCTACTGATATTAATTTAATTTTTCAGGCAATGGCTAAAGGATTCACATCGGTAATGTACGATGGATCTTTGTTAGATATAGAAAAAAACATAAAGAATACAAAATTGGTGGTAAAAGTAGCACACGCTTTAGGAATAAACGTTGAAGCAGAAATCGGAAGAGTTGGTAAAAGTGAAGAAGGTGAAGAAGCAAAAGAAATATTAACGGATCCAGAGATAGCTAAAAACTTTTTCGATGCAACTCAAGTTGATGCACTAGCCGTGGCCGTGGGGACTGCTCATGCAATGCAAAAACAAGAAGCTAATATTCGCTTTGACCTTGTTGAAATGTTATCGAACATTTTGAACGTCCCTCTTGTTTTACATGGATCAAGTGGAGTTAAAAATGAAGACTTAATAAGAATTTCAAAAACGAAATTTTCAAAAGTGAATATAGGAACTATATTAAAGACAGTTTATATTGAAAAAATTCGGGAAATTTTAAATGACAATCCTGAGTTGAAGGATCAAATAAAGCTCCTAGAATCAGCTGCAAATGCGGTAGTTGAAACTGTTAAAGAAAAAATAAGGCTTCTTGGAAGTGATAATAAAGTATAAAACCTTAGAAGATTTTCTAAGGTTTTATACTTTGTAACCGTAGAACTTAATTACTCTATTGATAATTTCGGTTTTATAAAAGGTTATAATCAATTATTAAGCCTATAATTTAAATTATATTAGCACCTTTTTCTAGATATAATCTTTTTACGTCTTCAGGTATTTGAGAGTCGGTAATTATTCCGGTAACCTCATCTAATTTTGCAAACTTTACCATATTACTTTTACCAAATTTTGAATGATCTGAAATAACATATGTTTCTTTTGAATTTTTGTTTATTTCTTGAGCAATTGCTGCCTCATCCATGAAAGTAAAAGAGATGTCTCCCGATATTGATACACCATTTACACCTACAAAATATTTGTCTATATTAAAATTTCTTATAGCTGATATTGTTATTTGTCCTACACATTCATAACTGCCTTTTTTTGGAATTCCCCCCGAAACTATCACTTGAAAATATTTATTTGAATCAATTATAAGCATAGCAACATTTAACGAATTTGTTAAAATAGTTAATTCTGCTAAATTGGACGCAACAATCTCTTTCGCTAAAAAATAACAAGTAGTACCACCGCTTAAAGATATAAAATCACCATCCCGAATAAAATTCATGGCTTTTTTAGCAATCTCTTTTTTTTCTAAGGTCATATAATTATAATTTGTGTAGAAACTAGTTTCTGCTTGAGGAACGTTCAATATAGCCCCTTTATGAGTTTTAATTATCAATTTTTTTGAAGCTAAATAATTTAAATCCCTTCTTATCGTGCTTCCTGAGACTTCGAATTGGTTTTCTAATTCTTTAGTAGTTACACTCGCTTTTCTTCTAATATAATCAAATATTTGTTTCCTTCTCTCATCTGAAAGCATTTTTATTCTCCCTCTTTTAATTCTTTTTTTATTGTTTCTTCTGAATTTTTAAGATTTTGAAGGAATTTAACATCAACTTCTTCTTTTAATAAAATTAATGCTCCAAAGACTGGCCAAAATTTAACTGCTCTTATATCCGCTGTGGGAATTTCTTGCCGAATGTAATTAAAAAAATATTCATAAAATATTGGAATGTTTTCTATTACTCCTCCACTGTACGTAATAACAGGGTTAGGTTCGAATTTTAAAAGTCTTATCGCAGATAACACGGATAATGATAATTCTTTTGCTGCTTTTTCTAATATAAACTTGGAAGAATTATCCCCTACACTACTTGCTTTGGAAGTTAAATAAGATATTGATGCAATTTCATGTCTAAAATTTTTACCTAAATTTTTTGTCCATTCTAAAAGATCATACTTACTCTCAAACTTCATTTCTTTAAATATAAGTTCTGTTAGAAGGGTTTTTGGAGATCTTCCATCCAGTTGCTTGGTTACTTCTCTCAATGTTTCTATACCAATGTAAAATCCACTTCCTTCATCTCCAATTAACGGTCCCCAACCTCCTACTCTTACATCTTTTTCTTTGTGTTTTCCATATATAATACTTCCTGTTCCACAAACTGCATGAACACTATCTCTTCCTAAAGAACCTCCTGCCCAAGCAATCACCACATCGTTAACTAATAAGTTGGGAATTATCCCAAGTTGGCTTTGTATTAATTTTTTTAATCTATATTCTAATTCTCTATACTCACCAATAGCAGACATACCAAAACATGATTTTACAGTATCCTTATCTATTTTCTTTAAAATTACAGAGATTTCATTCAGATTTTTAAGAAAAATTTTTTCCCCACACTCCATTATATTTGTGGGCCCTGTTTTTTTAAAATCTATTAAATTCCCTTCATTATCTACTAAAACGGCTAATGTTTTTGTACCTCCACCATCAACTCCTAAGTACAATTTCTCCATCTTTTTCCTCCAAAACGGATTAATTAATACATATATGTTATAAATTTTGATTCTACTGTATATGTAAAAGTTTAAAATTTTACTACTTTATCTAAGTTCCGGGGTCTATCTACATCTATACTTTTATTTTTAGCTATTCTCAAACCTAAAATCTGAGCAAATATAATCTGCAAGAAAGCTACATTTTTTGAAGTAATGTTCATTTTTTTAAATAATTTTCCCAAATTTATAACAGTAGAACTAAAGTCACAGAGTTCTTTTTCAAGTGTTCGATTATTTTCTTCATCTTCTCCAAAAATGCAAACTAAGGTTTTATCATCCGCTAATGATTTTGGCCCATGACGGTATTCGTACGATGAAAAAGCTTCTGTAAAACTTAAAGACATTTCTTCTAGCTTGAGAGCAGCTTCTCGAGCCAGTCCTTCATACATTCCTAATCCTAAAAAAACAAAATGTTTAAATCTATTTAAATCATTTTTTGTTATCTCGTTCTCAAAAACTGTTATTATTTCATCTATTTTACCAAGATCTTTAGCATATTTTGATATATCTTCATTGAGATTTATATCTACTAACATTTGGAAAGAGAGGATTATTGAGGTAAAAGACTTAGTCATGACAATTCCTTCTTCATTAATTGGAAGTATAAGGGTTTCATCCGAAATTTCACTTAATGAACTGTCTTTATTCAGTGTAATCCCATAAGTTTTTAAATTATTTTCTTTGAACTGTCTGCATGCTAAAACAGTGTC
>NZ_JALY01000347.1:0-1096 GCF_002924615.1 Petrotoga halophila DSM 16923
TTGATGTGCTCTTGCTAAGGCTAAAGCATTGTCTGGCACATCTTTTGTTATCACAGACCCAGCTCCTACAAGAGAATTTTTTCCAATATTAACAGGTGCAACTAAAGAGGTGTTACTTCCAATAAAGGCTCCATCATCTATAAAGGTCTTGTTCTTTTTCTTACCATCATAGTTACATGTTATGGTTCCTGCACCAATGTTTACATTTCTTCCAACATAAGTGTCACCTAAATAAGTTAAATGCTGTGCTTTACTGTTGCAAGATATTTTAGCTTTCTTAGTTTCAACAAAATTTCCTATTTTAACGTTTTCTTGCAACTCTGTTCCTTCTCTTAGCCTTGAAAAAGGACCTATAGAAACATTTTTTTGTATTCTACTTAATTCGCATTCTGAGCGAATTATTTTCACATTGTCTTCTATAATACAATCTTTGATCCTTGTTAATGGACCTATTTCACAATCTTTTCCAATGGTCGTTTTTCCATATATAAATGTATGAGGATAAATTATTGTATCAGGGCCAATACTTACATCGGCAGAGATGTAAGTGGAATCTGGATCCTGTATTGTAACTCCATTCAACATATGTTTCTTTAAAATTTCATTTCTTATCTTTTTTTCAGCTTGCGCTAACTGAATTCTATCGTTTATACCTATAACCTCTGTTTCATTTTCTAACTCTACTACACCAACTTTTTCCAAATACTCAAAAACATCGGTTAAATAATATTCTCCTTGAGCATTTTGTGGAGTGATATAGTGCAAGGCTTCTTTTAATTGTTCTCCTTTGTAAACGGCAATCCCTGTATAAACTTCTTTTATTTGCTTTTCAGAAGTATCGGCATCTTTTTCTTCGACTATTTTGACAGATTTATCTTCGTTTTTTATTATGCGTCCATAACCAGTTGGATCCTCTAGTCTTACTGAGAGTATGGTCGAACTGTTATTATCTTTTAAATGTCTTTCAATGAGAGTATTTAAAGTATGGTAAGAGATAAAAGGTACATCACCGTATAGTATCAAAATATCGTTATCATCGAGAAATTTTTCTGCACAGATTACAGCATGACCCGTTCCCAACCTTTCTTTTTGCTCA
>NZ_JALY01000279.1:0-1013 GCF_002924615.1 Petrotoga halophila DSM 16923
GGGAAAACGAGCCAATCCTGGGGATTATCTATATTAATTTTGTTCAATATAGGACGATCGACAACTTTGAATATCCCTCTTCTTTTATTTGAGTATGTATAAAAGATAACAGGTGGTTCCAATACTACACTCCAAACATATTCCATGTTGTATAAAAAATCAGCATTTCCTATTTTAGTTTCTGCTTTAAATTTTGGTCGATCAACTATAAATCCCGCTTGAACACCGCCTGGAAGTTGCCTGAGCACTTTTACCCTTCTGGCTGAAATGTTGACAAGGATTTGTCTATATACCCCCAAGACTAAACTTTTTAGATCAGAGTTGTTCTTAACTAAGGATATTTGTTTGTGAATCCTCGTTCTTGAGTTGTGACTGAAAGGGTCCGCTTTTTTCATGAATCTATGTTTTGAACGCCATAGGTTAAAAGTATCTTCAACAAAGATTGCTAACGCCTCTCTGTGTGAAGATAATTTTGGGAAACTAAAGTAAGAGGACTCATCCAAATGGTCTAGGCTATTTATAGATAATGCTAAGAGTAGTTGCCGAATTTGTTCTAAATCATACCTTTCACTAACTTTTTGTTTGCTTTCATCTACTAGAAATAATTGAAAAAAAGGATACAGAGCATTGTGTGTCTCTTCAGCATCCTCGATTAATTCTAAGATTATTTCTAGTAGATAGCTTGAATTTAGTATTTGAGAAATGTTACTATAAGATACCTCCCCGGGTATCAATACCGTTCTTTCATAACTCATTTTTTACCCTCCCTCGTATAATATGTAGTATAGTTATGAAACTTAAAAAATGGTACTAAAAATCTGTCTTTTGATCTTTTTTATTATTTCTTTTGTAAAGAGATGCCCTAATGCTAAAATAGTACCAGGATGATTAGCGAGGGAAGATTCCTTGCCCCCCTGCAAGGCCTTTTGGCCGTTGCCTAAAAAGCTTGTTTCCTGACTTAGCAGTCAACTTGCTAACCGATTACTGCATCACCCCTTGATTAGGCCATCAGC